>CAJZEE010000076.1 GCA_915066865.1 uncultured Veillonella sp. | reverse complement strand
TAAATTAATGACAATGTCAGGTTTTCCCTTAGCATTGATTTCACGAGCCACTTCATTGAGACCTGAGATGCTATTATGGCGCCCTTTTTTATCTACAACAATAAGTTCATCAATATTTGGATTATATTCCATTACTTGTTGTAATTTTTCATCTATTACATACGTAATATGACTATGAGGAGCCGCTTTGCGAAGCACTTCAAAAAACGGAGTCGTTAATATAACATCGCCTAAATGCATTAAAAAGGTTACCACAATGCGCTTATAATCTAGTTCCATTATAGTTCCTTTCCAAGTACTTGTTCATACACTGACCATACCGCGTCTACAGGAATTTGTGCCATACAGTCTGGATCATCTACTAGTGGTTGCTCAGGTGTAGCCTTAGAAGTAGGTGAAATAATGAGATGTACATGACTACCACCATAAGGACCTGTACGCTTAGGTGATGTTGTACCAAACATGGCAATCAAAGGACGCTTCAAAGCATTTGCAATATGCAATGGTCCCGTATCGGCACTAATAAAAATCTGACAATGACGAATCAACTCAATGAGTTCAGGCATGGTTGTAGATCCAACTAAATTGATGAGATTATCATTCTTTACGTAGTTCTCAATAAAAATACCCTTCTCTGCGTCATCAGGGGCACCGGCAATAACAACCTTCTTACCAGATTCACATAAACGAATACATAATTCTCCAAAATTAAGAAGTGGCCACTCCTTAACAATCCATCGTGCCCCTGGTACAACTACAATATATTCATCATCTACACCATGGCGTTTCAACTTTTGTTTTATGGATTTCTCAGCCTCAACGTAGGCTGGCATAGGAAATTCAATCTCCTCCACCTCGCCACCAAGTGCACGTACAGTATCAAGATACCGTTCGATAACATGGTCGTATTTATGCTCACCTACTAAGGCTTTATTAACTAGATTACTTCCTTCGCGAAGCTCCCAGTAGCCATACTTTTCAGGTGAACCAGATAATAAAGATACAATGGCGCTTTTAGCAATACATTGAAGGTCCAGGGTCATATCAAAATGACGACTATGCAAATCTTTACGCAATTGATATAAATAAGCAGGCTTTTTGAGTCGTTTTTTATCGATAATAATCACGTCATCGACCCAAGGTGTACCAGGTAAGAGGCTAGCGAATTGCTCATGAATAGCCCATGTAATACGCGCATTAGGCCAATTCTTGCGCATAGCGTACAAGGTAGGCAATGCGTGAATTACATCACCTAAGGAACTCATCTTGATGATGAGTATATTCTTGTAATCTTTCATAAAGCCTCCCCAAATACAACACAACAAACCCAAATATATTCTTCCGAAATAAACTAAATGGAATAAATGATTAAATTATTGTTTTAATGAAATCCAATAGATTAGAGCCTTTAAATAGGTACCCCTTAATGCCAGCGGCCTCAGCAGCATCAACATCACGCTGACTGTCGCCTATAAGGAAACTCTCTGCAGGATTTACATTATAATCCTTAATGGCTTGATTAATCATGCCAGGTTTAGGTTTTCTACATTCACATTCTACTGCATAGAGAGGAACAATACCTTCTTTATGGTGTGGACAGTAATAGAAATGTAAAATCGGTGCTCCACTGCGATCTAGTTCATGAGCCATATAGTCATGTAAAATCTGAACATCAGACTCTTTATAATAACCACGAGCTACACCACTCTGATTTGTCACTACAATGAGATCATAGCCCTTACTATGAGCATAAGCAAGGGCCTCTTTTGCACCATCTACCCACTCTAAATCGCTGATTTTATATAGATAACTAACATCCTTGTTAATAACACCATCGCGATCTAAAAATAATACCTTGCGCATTAACGTAAATACCCTTCGTTATTATCTAATAGTTCACAATATTCTTTAACGGCATCTTCCATTTTATAAAACCCTTTATCATAGCCAGCTGCTAACAATTTAGTAGTATCAGCCTCTGTAAAGCTTTGGTATTTGCCTTTTAACACCTCTGGGAATGGCACATATTCAATTTTGCCTTGACCATTGTAGTCGATTACAGCTTGCATGAATTGGTTAAAGCTATGAGCATTACCTGTACCACAGTTGAAAGTACCAGAGATTTCAGGATGCTCCCAAAAATAGAAGTTTACATTGACTACATCTTTTACATAAATAAAATCACGTGTTTGACCGCCATCTTCGTAGCCATCTGTACCTTCAAAGAGGTTAATGATACCTGTTTCTTTATTTTTGTAGAACATTTGACGTACTAAAGAAGCCATTTTATCTTTATGAGCTTCGTTAGGACCGTATACGTTAAAGTAACGTAAGCCTACAACTTGAGCTGTATATTCACCTTCATATTTACGTACATAACGGTCGAATAACAATTTAGAATACGCATATGGGTTAAGTGCTTCTTCAGCTTCGGGCTTTTCTACGAAACCATTTGTACCATTACCATATGTGGATGCAGAGGATGCATAGATGAATGGAATACGGCGGTCTTGGCAATAATGGAATAGATTTTTAGAACCTTCATAGTTGTTCTTCATCATATATTTGCCATTATATTCCATCGTATCTGCACAAGCGCCTTCGTGGAATACAACTTCAATCGGGCCTACATCAAATGTACCATCAGCAATAGCACAATCAAAATCATCACAATCGATGTAATCTAGAAATTCTAAATTTTGAATATTGCGAATCTTACGACCATCTGTAAGATCATCAACGATGAGAATATCTGTACGACCACGATCATTCAGTGCTTTCACAATATTACTGCCAATAAAACCAGCACCACCTGTTACGATAATCATAATTTGCCCTCCTTAGCCATAGTGGCTATTTTCCCTACAATATCTGATGTAGAGTAACCTTCTTTAAACGAAAGAACCTCTACATTGTCAACGGACTCCCGTCCGATAATATCTTCTATTTTGTAATCTCCACCCTTAACAAGAGTATTGGGACGTAAGTACGCTAGTAATTCAGCCGGCGTATTTTCTTCAAATAACACAACCCCATCGATGCATCGCAGCGCACTCAACAAGGCCGCTCTATCCTCTTCACTTACGATGGGCCGTGTTTTCCCTTTTAAGCGTTGAACAGATGAATCAGAGTTTAATCCAATGATTAAATGATCCCCCAGTTGTGCAGCCTCTTGTAAATACGTGATATGTCCACGATGAAGAATGTCAAAACAACCATTTGTGAACACTACTGTCTCACCTTTGCTTTGCCATTGTGAAACGAGTTCTTTCATTTCTTCCTTTGTATATAATGGTTTAGATTGAATACTATGTTTATAGGAATGCCATAAGTCTAATAGCTCGGAACGATGTATTGGATACGTACCAACCTTAGATACTACGATACCCGCTGCACCATTGGCAATATGCAAAGCTAAACGCATCGATAAACCACTTGCAAGACAGGTCATCATCATGGATACAACGGTATCTCCTGCACCACTCACATCGAATACCTCTTGTTGAGTAGCAGGATTATGCCATGTACGACCATCCTTTGCAATAACCGTAATCCCTTTTGCAGATCGCGTAGCTACAATATAATCTAAATCTACAGTAGCGAGTACAGACTTAGCAGCCTCTACGATAGTAGCATCATCATTTTCTAGTTTACGGCCTACACATTCACCGAGTTCTTTCACATTCGGTGTAATACATGTAGCACCATTATATTTAGACCAGTCTGCACCCTTAGGATCTACGATAGTTTGCACACCATATTTCTTAGCCAAACTAAAGATTGTCTTCAACAAGGTAGGTGTACAAACGCCTTTACCATAGTCGGATACAACAATACCATCGATACCAACTTTACATAGATTTTCGAGCCAACTAGATAGCTGTTTCTCTTCTTGGTACGTTAGATCTGTAATCGTTTCAAAATCAAGACGCATCATCTGTTGACGATCACCTAAGATGCGCATCTTAGTAATAGTAGAGCGGTCATCACTAGTTATTAAACCAGTCGTATCGATTTTATCAGTATCAAGTAAATTTTTTAATAAATGGCCATGGTCGTCATTACCTGCTAGTGCACCAAGATATACTTTACAGTCTAAATTAGACAGATTAGATGCAACATTACCAGCTCCACCAAGGACCTCTTTCATCTTGGACACGCGGTTTACAGGAACCGGTGCTTCTGGAGAAATACGACTTACATCACCAAAAACATAACGGTCTACCATTACATCGCCTACAACGGCAATCTTCAAGTTTGGCAGTTGCTTTGTTAAAAACTGACTAATGGTAGTATTTATCATAATCCACCTATTCCTTATCAAAATTACATATGTTCCTAATTTAAATAAATTTTTAATTGAAACAATGTGTATCTATGAGTAAAAACCTATCGGTTAATAATCTTCTTCAATAATTTCGCACATAATGTGGCCAGCTAAGATATGCATTTCTTGAATGCGTGCTGTCACATTACTAGGAATAGCCAGCGTAATATCACATAGTTCGGCCAATTTGCCACCGCCTTCCCCAGTGAAAGCAATGGTATGCATACCGATAGAACGGGCCATTTCTGCAGCTTTTACAACATTCTTGGAGTTACCAGATGTAGAAATACCGATGAGAACATCACCTGTACGGCCTAAGCCCTCTACTTGACGTGCAAAAACAGATTCAAAATCATAGTCATTCGCAATAGCTGTTAATGCAGATGTATCAGTAGTTAATGCAATGCCTGCAAGAGAGCGCCGTTCCTTTTTAAAGCGACAAATCAATTCAGCTGCTAAATGTTGAGAGTCCGCCGCAGAGCCACCATTACCACAGAACAAAATTTTATTACCATTTTCTAAAGCCGCTTTACAGCGATATCCGATTTCTTGAATGGTATCCATATGTTCCATCGTTTTACCAAACACTTCAAGATGCTCTGTAAAACGATCAGCAATGATTGGATTTAAATCAGTCATTATAAAATCTCCTTTAATAGTCTATCTGCATTTTTCCAGAATAACTTTTCACATTGTTCCACAGATAAACCTGCCTCTTTAAAAGCATCATAAAGACGACTCATTTGAGACATATCTGCAATCTCTGTGTCGGGTGGAATCCCATCGAAATCAGTTCCTAATGCCACTACATCTTCACCGCCCTTGTCGATGAGATATAGACCATGTTTAACAATATCTTCAATGCGACTAATTAGCGATGTGCCGAGAAAATTCTGTGCAAAATTAAGTCCTATAATACCTCCCTTATTAGCGATAAGTCTAATAAGATTATCCGGCAAATTTCGCGTATGAGACCGTAATTCCCGTGCATTTGAATGAGATGCTATAAAAGGAACATCTAAAATATCTCCTAATTGCTCTGTACCAGCGTCATTGAGATGTGAACAGTCAACGATTATCCCTAAATCTTGCATAGCCTCAACAAATTCAACACCTTTAGATGTTAATTTTTTATGTTGCTCACCACAATGTGGCTCGCCAAGTCCATTTGGATAGTTCCATGTTAGCGTTATAAGTCTGACTCCATCTTGGTAAGCTTGTTTAAGTTTATTTAAATCGCCACCTAGTACGCCACCTTCCTCAATAGACATGATTGCCCCAATCTTACCAGACTTGTATACAGACTCTACATCTTGATAAGAGAGCACATGTTGTATGTGCTCTCCATAGTGATGAATTTGTGATACACACAAATTACGCATCTCTTCATAGCGACCATAAGGGTCATTCGTCTCATCCATATTAATAAAGAGCGCAAAGTCTTGTATCTTGCTATGAGCCTTTTGTAATTTTTCTATATCTATTTTCCAAGTATTACGATATAAATCACCACTATCAGGATGATCTAGCAGTTGCATCATCGTATCGCAATGTAAATCTATCATAAAGCCTCACACATCGCTAATTTCAAAACTATGTATAACCAATCAGTAATGCAAAATCAATTATTCTTCTACGACAGGTTTGCGTTTCGGCTTTTTAGCGTCTAACTTCTTCAGAGCCTTTAACTCATCCATAAAGCTATCAATATTATCAAACTTACGATATACACTGGCAAAACGAACATATGCAACTTGATCTATGTCTTTAAGTTGTTGTAACACGAGCTCACCAATGCGATCAGTTGTAACCTCTTGGTTAATTTCATTTCGAATGTCACGCTCTACATCATTAACTACTTGCTCCATCACGGACATAGGAACTGTACGTTTATCACACGAGCGCAATAACCCATTCAGTAGTTTACCGCGGTCAAATAATTCACGTCGTCCATTTTTCTTCAATACCATAAGTGGTACTTCTTCTATAATTTCATAGGTAGTAAAGCGACGGCCACAATTGATACATTCACGGCGACGGCGAATACTATTACCTTCATCAGTCGTTCTAGAGTCTGTTACCTTCGTGTCTGTGTGTTGGCAATAAGGACATCTCATCTGTTACTACTCCTTTTCTACTAATCATTCTAAAATAACGCATAATACGCCCATTTTCTCTATATTATATAGTACCATGAAACCCTTGAAAATACAAAGAATCCCTAGGATTTCCTAGGGATTCTTCCATTATTCTTCAATTTTTCATTTTATGAAATATTTGAGAAATAATATTAAATGATTGTTAGCTTATCGTTTCAAAGCATCTTCAATGCGAAGCAAGCAGTCACCAGATTCGATACGGCTACCTTCACGTACAAGGATTTCTTCTACGATACCATCGATAGGAGCTGTAATTGTTGTTTCCATTTTCATCGCTTCTGTAACGATCAATGGTTCACCTTTAGTTACAGATTGACCATTCTTAATGAGGATCTTAACAACGGAACCAGACAATGTAGCACCAATTTCACCAGGGTTAGATTCATCCGCTTTGCGACGAACAACACCAGTTGTCTTAGCATGTTTATCATGAACCTTAATGCTACGAGGTTGACCATTAAACTCAAACAATACGATGCGATTACCATCTTCATCAGGTTCAGAGAAACCATTCATCTTGATAATCAGTGTTTTACCTTTTTCAATGGTTACTTGAATTTCTTCGCCCCGTTTCATACCGAAGAAGAATGTTGGAGTATCTAATACAGATACATCGCCAAAGTCTTTTACAAATTTATTGTAATCTTGGTAAACCTTAGGATACAAACAATATGCACTAATATCTTCATCAGTTGTTTGGGCTCCCATTTCGCTTAATTCATGACGAATATGTTCAAAATCTGTTGGAGGTAATACTGCACCAGGACGAACTGTGATTGGGCGAGCACCTTTCAAGATGATTTTTTGTAATTTTTCAGGGAAGCCTTGATATGGAGTACCAAGACGTCCTTCAAAGAATTCAACTACGGATTGAGGGAAATCCAATACATCGCCTTTTTCGTAGATATCTTTTTCAGTTAAGTTGTTTTGTACCATGTACAATGTCATATCCCCTACCACTTTAGAGGATGGTGTAACTTTAATGATATCACCAAACATCATGTTTACTTGGTGGTACATTTTCTTGATATCTGTCCAACGATCACCAAGCCCTACCATTTTAGCTTGTTGTTGCAAGTTAGAGTATTGTCCACCTGGCATTTCATGTTGATATACTTCAGTATTAGGATATGCTTCTGCTTTATCTACACCTTTGTAATATGGTCTGATACTACCAAAATAATGAGACATTTCTTCCATGTAGTCGATGTTCATTTCTGGTTGACGTTCATGACCAGACAATGCATAGTACATGGAATTCATGCTAGGTTGAGAAGTACCATTAGCAAATGCGGAGTATGCTAAGTCGATTACGTCAACACCAGCATCTACAGCGCGGCCATATGTATAAATAGCGTTACCAGAGCCTTCATGAGTATGCAAGTGAATTGGCACAGAGACAGCATCTTTCAAGGCAGATACCAAGTTATAAGAAGCTTGTGGTTTTAAAAGGCCGGCCATATCTTTAATGGCAATAATATTGGCACCAGCTTTTTCAAGCTCTTTTGCCATATTTACATAATAGTCCAAGTTGTATTTTGTACGAGCACCATCAAGGATATCGCCAGTGTAGCACAATGCAACTTCAGCTATTTTATTTTGTGCACGCACTTCATCGATAGCAACATGCATATTATCAAGGCTATTCAAGCTATCAAATACGCGGAATACATCAATACCATTAGCAGCAGCCCGTTGAATGAATTGACGAACTACGTTGTCTGGATACGATGTGTAACCTACAGCATTAGCACCGCGAAGAAGCATTTGAAGCAATGTATTCGGTACTTCACGACGGAACATACGCAAACGTTCCCACGGATCTTCATGTAGGAATCGATATGATACGTCAAAAGTAGCACCACCCCAACATTCTAAAGAGAATAAGTTAGGTACACCTTTTGCAGCATGACCAGCTACGCGAGCCATATCAATTGTACGAAGACGTGTAGCAAACAAAGATTGGTGAGCATCACGCCATGTGGTATCAGTAAAGAATACTTGTTTTTGTTCAGATAACCATTTACTGAATTTATCTGGTCCAAGTTCATCAAATTTTTGTTTTGTACCAGATGCTGGACTTATATCCAAAGTAGATGGCATTTGAATCGGTTCAAAGTCAGGAACCTCTTGAGCCCCTGCACCAGAATAGCCATTAATTGTAACATCAGCAATGTAACGTAACAATTTGGTACCACGGTCACGATCTGGTTTCAATTCGAATAATTCAGGATGTTCTTCAATGAAGTTTACATTGTAAGAACCACTTTGGAATTCAGGATGTTCCAATACATTAATCAAGAAGTGAATATTTGTTTTTACACCACGAATACGGAACTCTTTTAAGCAACGAAGCATTTTACGAATAGTTTCTTCGTTATTAGGACCAAATGCGGTCGCTTTCACAAGCAAAGAGTCATAGTAAGGTGTTACAACAGCACCAGTAAATGCATTACCGGAGTCAAGACGGATACCAAAACCACCGGAGCTACGGTATGCCAAGATTTTACCGGTATCAGGCATGAAGTTATTTTTAGGATCTTCTGTGGTTATACGACATTGGATGGCAGTACCTTTACAAGGGACTTTATCTTGTTCAGGAATACCTATTTCAGGACTATGTAAGCTAAAGCCTTCAGCGATTCTAATTTGAGCATGAACAATATCAATATCTGTAATCATTTCTGTTACAGTATGCTCTACTTGAATACGTGGATTAACTTCAATGAAGTAGAAGCTACCGTCAGCAGTTACCAAAAATTCTACAGTACCTGCATTCACATAGCCAACATTTTTCATTATTTTAACGGCAGCATCACATACAGCTTTACGAGTTTCTAAGGACAACGCAAAAGCTGGCGCCATTTCAACTACTTTTTGGTGACGACGTTGAACAGAGCAATCACGTTCATGCAAATGAACTACATTGCCATGTTCATCACCTAAGATTTGAACTTCAATATGTTTAGGCTCTACAATAAGTTTTTCTACATATACATCATCATCACCAAACGCAGCTTTTGCTTCAGACTTAGCACGATCATATGCATCTCTAAGGTCTTCTTTATGATGAACTTCACGCATACCACGACCGCCGCCGCCATTAACAGCTTTGATCATCAATGGAAACCCATGTGTATCAGCAAATTCTTCTAGTTGAGCATAATCTTTTAAAGCCCCATCAGAACCTGGAATCATTGGAATTTTTGCTAATTTAGCTTGCTCACGAGCATTTACTTTATCACCAAACATATTCAAATGCTTGATTTTAGGCCCGATAAAGATAATACCTTCTTCTTCACAACGACGAGCAAAGCCTTCATTTTCAGATAAGAAACCATAACCTGGATGGATAGCATCGATGTCATGTTCTTTTGCAATACGGATAATATCTTCAATATCAAGATATGCGTCAACTGGTTTTTTACCGTCCCCTACGAGATAGGCTTCATCGGCTTGGTTACGGTGCAAGGATAATGTATCCTCTTTAGAGTAAATGGCTACAGTTTTAATCCCCATTTCATTACATGCACGGAACACGCGGATCGCAATTTCTCCACGGTTGGCAACCAATACGGATTTAATTTTTCTCATGTATTGCCTCCTACTAGCTTCCACAAATGTGAACTATCAGCTTTCATTTTTATTAATATATGAATATTTCCTATACTTATAGATAAATTAATATTACGGAAGACCTCATCAAAATTTATGATGAGTTTTTATATTCATAATAATATATACTTATTATACAATATTTTCATTATATTTAAAGAGATCGGAAGAGAC
>CAJZEE010000075.1 GCA_915066865.1 uncultured Veillonella sp. | reverse complement strand
TATAATAGTAGGTGAGATTTCACTTGTATAGTGAAATCTGCCGATGTAATAAAAAGGAGGGATACGATGAACGTTTCAGATGAAACCATGTTATTCCGTAAAGTAGACGATGAACCGATGACCGCTGAAGAGGTGCTTACGCGTGTTTATCAATCTATTCAAGAAAAAGGTTACAATCCAATTAATCAAATCTTAGGGTATCTAATCTCTGGAGACCCTGCGTACATAACAAGTTATAATAATGCGCGTTCCGATATCCGTCGTTTAGAGCGTGATGACTTGATTGAAGAATTGTTGAAAGAATACGCAAAGGCTAAACAACTATAATGAGAATTATGTCATTAGATGTAGGCAGCCGTACTATTGGTATTGCCTGTAGCGATGCACTGCTCATGACAGCACAAGGTATTGAAACCATTCGTAGAACATCTCTAGAAAAAGACTTTAATCGCTTACAAGAACTCATTTCTGAATATGAAGTACATGAACTTGTGGTAGGTATGCCGAAAAATATGAATGGTACAAAAGGTGAACGGGCTGAAAAGACTGAAGAATTCGTTGCAAAGATGAAGGAAGTCATCGATTTACCTGTTACATATTGGGATGAGCGGTTATCTACTGTTATGGCTGAACGTCAACTCATTGCGGCTGACGTGAGCCGTAAAAAGCGTAAATCCGTTATCGATAAAATGGCAGCGGTTGTAATTTTGCAAGGATACTTAGATCGCTTGCAGTTTAATAAATAAGTATTTTCTTTAAGGAGGGTTTCCAATGGTTGACCAAAATTTTGAAGGTGAAGTGTATTATTTGGAATTCGAAGACGAACATGGTAATAAACAATACTTCACAGAAGATGTTATCTTGAGTCATGAAGGTCAAGAGTATGCCGTTCTTGTGCATGTACAAGATGAAGATGCTGATCATGAAGGTCAAGATGACACATACATGATCTTGGCTCGCATCGAAACAAACGAAGAAGGCGTAGAAGAATACGTACCTTTGGATGAAGAAGATGAAAACTTTGAAACTCTAGTAAAATTGTATGAAGACATGGATGAAGACGAATAATCGTCTTTAGCATAAATTTAGCGTATTGTCAGTGGACAATGCGCTATTTTTATTTTGTTATACATTATCATTGTTGTACAAAGACGAGACTTCATTTATGCTAAAGGCATAACAAATTCACAAAATTAATATATTGCATAAAATGTAATAAGCGTAATCATTGCCCTTTTATATAGGGGAAATATAGAGTTTATGGTATAATGAATTGGTATACTGTTATGTTACAGAAAGGAACTCAACAACGTGAGAAAAGCCTTAAGATATATTTTGATCCTAGTTATTGTAGGTATATTAATTATTGGTGGAGGCCTTGGTGCATTGTACTTTGTACCGAATACCTTTGCTCAAGATGATGGAACACAAGTAGTCGTTATCGAAAAAGGTCAAACGGGTACTGAAATTGCAGATATGCTTTTTGAAAGGGGGCTTATTCGCTCAACTCAAGGCTTTAAGCTTTGGTTATACTTGAGTGGTACCAATGATAAGCTTCAAACTGGCCATTATCAAATACCTAATAAGGTAACTGTGCACGAACTCATTTCTTTGTTACAAGAAGGTCATGTAGAATCTATTCGTGTTACAATTCCTGAAGGCTATACAGTTGGGGATATCGCTATCGTTCTTGAAAAGAATCAAATCATGAAGGCGAAGGACTTCTTGGCTGAAGCTAAAACTTATGTACCATACCCATACATGAAAGGCACAAAACCTGCTACATATCCTGTAGAAGGCTTCTTGTTCCCAAGTACGTATGAAATCCCCGTAGGGGCTACACCTCGTGATGTTATTCAAATGATGGCTGATGAAATGAATCGTTATCTCACACCAGCTGTGAAGAAACAAATTCAAGCTCAACATATGAGTATTCATGACTTTGTAACTTTGGCGTCTATCGTTGAACGAGAGTCGTTATTTGATGCAGACCGTCCAACCATTGCAGGGGTATTCAAAAAGCGTCTAGCTCATGGTATTCCATTGCAATCTGATGCGACTATTTCCTATGTACTTGGTTATGCAAAGGAAAATGTAACGATTGGTGATACACAATTGCAAAGCCCATATAATACATATGTATCTAAAGGTTTACCACCAGGACCAATTGCAAACCCTGGTAAAAAAGCTTTAGATGCAGTATTACACTCTGAAAATACAGATTATTTATACTTCGTAGCAGATAAAGAGGGGCATAATCACTTCTCTAAATCATACGAAGAACATTTAGCAGAGGTTAATAAAATTTATGGCGCTGACACAGTAAAAAATTCTTCTGCTAATACTGAAGTAGCTGCACAAGCTGGTCCTAACTATGACGTAGCAGTAGCGACTACAGAGCCTAATTATAATTATAGTTCTGCAGAAGCAGTGGAAGCAGATTCTCAATATGTTGATGTAGAACCTAGTTATAAATACACACCAACTACAGTTCCAGCGGCTGAGGTCCCAGATCCTGTACCAGGTTCAACACAAAATCAATCATCGACGCAAGTTACGCCGACTGCTCCATCCTATGGAAATAATACAAATACCAATACGTATGTACCAACGACGACACCTGTACCTGAATCGATGCAGAACGTTATTCCTAATGCACAACAAGCACCACAAATTCAGGTAGAATCTGCAAATCCGGCTGAACGCTCTACGTTGGTAGTTCCTAGTGGTACTAACAATAGATAATGTAGGAGATTTAATCTACTTTCATGATATTAAATGATATTTTAAATGAACAGCGTATTTACGCGATGATTAATGATCTGCCGATTTTACGAGAATCTGAGGTTCATCTATTTGAAGAATTAATAGGTTTATACCGGCCCACCTCTGTGTTAGAGGTGGGCACAGCCATTGGTTACTCCGCTTTGTTGATGGCACCATTACTCGACGAAGAGGACGGGCATATTACCTCCATTGAATTGGATGATGTGCGCTATGAAATGGCGAAATACTATATTAACCAATCCGATTATACCGATAAAATTACATTGCTGAAAGGCGATGCGTCTCAAGTCTTAACGGAACTCACAGGCGAATACGATCTAGTGTTTTTAGATGGGCCAAAGGGGCAATATTTAAAACAACTTGAACTTATTCTGCCACATGTGAAAGAAGGGGGCGTCATTCTTGCAGATAATGTACTCTTTAGAGGCTATGTAAGGGGCGATAAGGAACCGCCAAAACGGTTCAAAACTATCGTAAAACGGTTACAAGAATACTTAACATATGTTGAAAATAAAGAATTGTTTAACACCACCATTTATCCCATGGGTGATGGTATGAGTGTGAGTGTGTGGAAAGGGCACAACAAATAATGGCAGAACATTTTATGGAATTGCTTTGTCCTGCAGGTAATATGGACAAGCTTAAAATGGCTATTCGCTATGGTGCGGATGCCGTATATTGCGCAGGCAAACGCTTTGGCTTGCGCGCAGGTAACTCTAATTTCTCCGATGAGGAATTAAAGGAAGCTGTAGAATTCGTACATGCTCATGGTAAAAAACTCCATGTTACATGCAATATTATTCCTCACAACGAGGACTTCGAAGGCTTAGAGGATTATTTGAAATTCCTTGAAAGTATCGGTGTTGATGCTATCATCGTTGCCGATATGGGTATCTTTAGCCTTGCTAAGCGCGTAGCTCCAGGTTTAGAGCTTCACGTAAGTACACAAGCTTCTACTACGAATTGGCATACAGTTCAGATGTGGAAAGAACTTGGTGCCACACGTGTTGTAGCGGCTCGCGAAGTATCCTTAGCAGACCTTAAAGAAATGAAGGACCATGTAGATATTGAAATTGAGTCCTTTGTACATGGTTCTATGTGTATCTCTTACTCCGGTCGCTGCTTATTGTCTAACTATATGACAGGTAATCGCGATGCTAACCGTGGTCAATGTTCTCAATCTTGCCGTTGGAAATATTCTCTTGTAGAATCTAATCGACCTGGTGAATATTATCCTATTGAAGAAGATGAACATGGCACCTATATCTTTAACTCTAAAGACTTGTGCTTGATTCACCGCATTCCAGATCTTTATGAAGCTGGTATTGATAGCCTTAAAATTGAAGGGCGTATGAAATCAGTTCACTATTGTGCCACAGTGGCAAAAGTATATCGTACAGCGATTGATACATACCTTAAAGAAGGTAAAGATTGGTATGTTCGCCCAGAATGGATTGCAGAATTAGAGAAGATTTCCCATCGTCCTTATACAGATGGCTTTGCAGAAGGTCGTCCTGATGAAACGGCTCAAAACTATGGTAAATCTACGAATACGCAGAGCCATGACTTCATTGGTTTAGTTATGGGCTACAACGAAGAAGAAAAATACGTTGATCTTGAACAACGTAATAACTTCAAGGTGGGCGATAAGGTGGAATTCTGCCAACCGAAAGGGGAACTCGTTGAAACGGTAATCGAAAAAATGACAGATGAAGATGGCAATCCTATCGATGTAGCACCGCATGCACAAATGAAAGTTCGCATTTATATGGATACACCTCTTGAACCTTACTCCATGATGCGCCGTGAGTGCAAATCTAAAGAAGATGAATAGTTTATGAGCAGTACAGCTTTAGAGCCGAGTAAATCAATCGGTGCATTTCCAGATGTACCCGACTTAACCACCTCTGGAGAAGAAGCGTATGTGTACTTTCACATTGATCCTAAGCATACGAATTTCATCAATCGCATCATTGAAGGCTATGAATATTTAGGTGTTATGACCTCGGTAGATACGAGTGGGCGGTGCATGTTGCGCTGTACACCATCTACAAGGCCCTTGGCGCTTGAAGTATTAAGTAGCTTATCCGACTATGTCACTATAGAAGGTTAAGTATAATTTTTATTGTAAATCGTATGAGGGAATTTTATGACTATACTAGATTTACAATTACATCAAATGTATACAAATTATAGAGAAATGAGAGTATATCTATGAAACAATCTATTTTGAAACGCGCATTATTAACAGCTTGCCTTGGAGTATCGATGGCAGGTGTAGCTATGGCGGGTCCTGTTGGTCCTGTAATCATTCCTCAAGCAGGAGATGTGGTTGTTATCAACCACGGTCCTGATATGACTTTCACAGGGAATATCAATTTTGATGTGGAAAGCCAAACTAACAACAATTTACAAATTGGCTCTACTGTGATTCCTAATGTAGTATATGGTGCGGCATTCAATAAATCTGGTGCACCAGATACCATCATCCCAGCTCAAACCTATGTATATGTAGGTACAAAGGATGGGGCGAATGCTTTCACAGAAGCTAGCGATGCAGACAAAAAAGGTGCAAGTTGGAATGTGGAAACATTGAAGAAAACTAAATCTGGCGATGTACAATTGGCGAGCCGTGGCGTTCCTGAAAAACCGTTGGCTAATCAAGTGGCGACCATTAAAGATTCCATTATGCTTAGTGCTGTAGACCTCAGTACAACAGAGGTGGGACGCAATAGCAAGGGCGTTTTATACATGACCGTTCCTAAGGAATTGAAATTGACTGCTGACACAGGTATTCCTGATGATGTACGCGAAACGATGCCAGTCATGTTCCGCGGCAAGATGGGTGATTCCCTCATGGTAAACCTCATGCCTCTAAATGAAGAAGAGAAGCAACAATTAGCGGCAAATCCTCATAATGCAAATGCAATCGTATTCAACCGTGGTATGAACATGGCAAAAATGATCGGTTCCTCTGCGCGTACAAGTAAGGTGTACACATACATGAAGGACCATTATTTGAACCTTGTTATCGTAGCGAAAGATTACGATGATAACGGTGCTCGCGGTAGCGGTGTTATGATGGTATCTAAACAAGATAATTCTAATGACGTGCTCTTAACACTTTACAAAGGTCCAGACCTTTCTACTAGCAAATTGGAAAAAGTAATTGGTGCTATGTTGTCTACAAACTTCAAACGTTAATTTATAAATAATGCATATAAAATGGCTCGAGATTCTGATCTGTTCCGCCTTCACTTGTTGTCTAGTAAAGGGGGCCATATCATTCTCGGGCCGTTTTCTTTTAAAAATAAATGTATATAGGTAAAAATAAAGGTGAAGTTTATAGTATATCGCTCTAACAACAATTACAATTTATAGTTCCTATTAAATTTCCAGTTAAACCGTATTGAATTTTTTAGTCCTCTATGATACTATAATCTAGTAAAAGTGATGCAAAGGACATGATTCTTTTATCCCTGTGTACCAGAGAGAGGCAGATGCTGGAAATGCCTTACACATATATTAGAGTTACCCCCTTTAAACTGATTTGTCGAACCTAAGTAGGCAAGTACGGCCGCCACCGTTATCGGGCTTAATGAAGTGAATTAACTATACACATATATTCGTATAGGTAGTTAACTAGGGTGGAACCGCGAATGATCTTCGTCCCTTGTTTGTAGGGATAGAAGGTCTTTTTTTATTACCCAATTCCTACAAGCTATTTACAAAATGCTTATGTATTGTGTGGTAAGTAGGTCTATTGATGAAAGTAAAAAATCAAAGCTATCCTGGTTTATAAATTGGAGGAAAGAAAAATGGCAGATGTAAAAATCATTTTACCTGATGGTAGTGCGAAGGAATATGCTGCTGGCACTACTCTTGGGGAAGCAGTAAAACAATTATCTAACAGCTTGGCTAAAAAAGTACTAGCTGCTAACGTAAATGGCGAATTAACAGACCTTCGCGAAGAACTTGTAGATGGTTCTGAAGTAGCATTCTTAACATTCGAAGAAGATGGTGGTAAACATACTTTGCGCCACACAGCTTCTCATATCTTGGCTCAAGCTGTTAAACGTTTATGGCCTGAAGCTAAATTGGCTATCGGTCCTGCTATCGATAAGGGGTTCTACTATGATATCGATATGGAACATACTTTGACTCCTGAAGATTTGGGTAAAATCGAGAAGGAAATGAGCCGTATTGTAAAAGAAAATTTACCGATTACTAAATCCGTTATGCCTCGTCAAGAAGCTATCGAATTCTTTAAAGCTAAAAATGAAGATTACAAGGTAGAATTGATTCAAGATCTTCCTGAAGATGCTGTAATCTCCTGCTACTCTCAAGGCGATTTCATTGATCTTTGCGCAGGACCTCACGTGGCATCCACTGGTAAGGTAAAAGCTTTTAAATTACAAAGCATTGCAGGTGCATACTGGCGCGGCGATGAAAAGAATAAAATGTTGCAACGTATTTACGGTACTGCATTTGAAAAGAAAGAAGAACTTGATGCATACCTTCACTTGCTTGAAGAAGCGGCTAAACGGGATCATCGTAAACTTGGTAAAGAACTTGGTTTGTTCGTTATCAAAGAAGAAGGTCCTGGTTTCCCATTCTTCTTACCAAAAGGTATGGCTCTTCGCAACGAATTAGAAAACTTCTGGCGTGAAGTTCACCATGATTTTGACTATGAAGAAATTCGTACACCTATCATCTTGAGTAAACATTTGTGGGAAACTTCTGGTCACTGGGATCATTACCGTGAAAATATGTATACTACAATCATCGACGATGAAGAATATGCAATTAAACCGATGAACTGCCCAGGTGGTATCTTGGTTTACCAAAACGAAATGCACTCCTACCGTGACTTCCCATTGCGTTACGCTGAACTTGGTCTAGTTCACCGTCATGAATTGTCTGGTGCATTACACGGCTTATTCCGTGTACGTGCGTTCACACAAGACGATGCTCATGTATTCATGTTGCCAGATCAAATGCAAACTGAGTTGATGAAAGTTATCGAATTGTTCGACCGTATCTATAGTCAATTCGGCTTGAAATATCATGTAGAACTGTCCACTAAACCTGATAATGCAATGGGTGATGACGCAATTTGGGAAGCAGCGACAGAAGCATTGCGTAATGCTATCGAAGCGAAAGGTATTCCATACGTAATCAACCCTGGCGACGGCGCATTCTACGGTCCTAAACTTGACTACCATATCGAAGACTCCTTAGGTCGTACATGGCAATGTGGTACTATTCAATTAGATATGAACTTGCCTGAACGTTTCCAAATTGAATACATTGGTGAAGATGGTCAAAAACATCGTCCTATCATGATTCACCGTGCATGCTTCGGCTCTATGGAACGTTTCATTGGTATCTTAACTGAACACTATGCAGGCGCATTCCCAACATGGATGGCTCCTGTACAAGTTAAAATCTTGCCTATCTCTGAAAAACATGTTGAATATGCTAAAAAATTGGCAAAACAAATGCACCGCGACTATGTACGCGTAGAAGTAGACGATCGCAGTGAAAAAATCGGCTATAAAATCCGCCAAGCACAAATGGCAAAAGTTCCTTACATGCTTGTTGTAGGTGATAAAGAAGTTGAAGCAGGCACAGTTAACGTTCGTAAACACGGTGGTGATGAATTAGGTTCTGTACCATTTGAAGAATTCTTTAATTCTATTAAGATTGAAATTAAAGAACGTAATTAATTAAATATCTATTGTTTATATTGATAAAAATCCCCCTCACATCTTGCACAATTATGATTAGTCTGTATAATTTATTAGTGGTGAGATTATATGAGGGGGATTTTGTTATTATATTCTCTTTAATTGTTACCTGTGAGTAGCGAAAGGAAATGACTATGAAAGAAGTAAATTCATACGGTTGGAAAGCTGTTATTGGTTCATCTATAGGTTATGCCATGGATGGGTTTGATCTCTTGATTCTTGGCTTTATGCTAACCTTGATTTCAGGGGACTTAGGCTTGACTACGGGTCAAGCAGGTTCACTTGTGACGTGGACCTTGGTAGGTGCCGTAATCGGTGGCTTTATCTTTGGTACCTTGTCAGATAAGTTTGGTCGTGTTCGTGTGTTGACATGGACTATTGTGTTATTTGCTGTATTTACTGGTCTATGTGCTTTTGCACAAGGCTATTGGGATCTTCTCATATATCGGACAATTGCCGGCATCGGCTTAGGCGGTGAATTTGGCATTGGTATGGCCTTAGCAGCTGAAGCATGGCCGGCACAACACCGTGCAAAGGCAACAAGCTATGTTGCCATCGGCTGGCAGTTAGGCGTATTGGCTGCAGCACTGTTAACACCCGTATTACTTCCTTATATTGGATGGCGTGGTATGTTCATGGTTGGCATTATTCCTGCCTTTGTGGCCTGGATCTTCCGTGCGAAATTACATGAACCAGAAATCTTTGTTCAAAGTAAAGACACTAAGGAACATTCCCATACGAACTCATTCAAGTTATTAGTAAAAGATGTAAGAACTACAAAGACCTCCATAGGTGTTGCTATTTTAACATCTGTTCAAAACTTTGGTTACTACGGTATTATGATTTGGTTGCCTAATTTCTTGAGTAAGCAATTAGGGTTTTCCCTTACAAAATCTGGTTTGTGGACTGCCGTAACTGTATGTGGTATGATGGTCGGCATTTGGTTATTCGGACGATTGGCTGATAAAATTGGCCGTAAACCAACATTTATCTTGTTCCAAGTATGTGCTGTGGCATCTATTTTGATTTATTCTCAACTATCTGATCCAACAGCTATGCTATTTGCCGGCGCTATTCTAGGGGCCTCTGTAAATGGTATGATGGGTGGGTATGGTGCCTTAATGGCAGAAGCCTATCCAACAAGTGCTCGCGCAACGGCTCAAAACGTGTTATTTAACATCGGTCGCGCCGTAGGTGGCTTTAGCCCAATGGTAGTAGGTATGATTATTTCAGTGTACTCATACCAAGTGGCAATTGCATTCTTGGCTATTATCTATGTAATCGATATATTGGCAACCGTATTCTTGATTCCTGAACTAAAAGGTAAGGAACTAGAATAGGCAAATTAATTTAATAAATAGAATAGGTAAATGAGATTAATAAAATAAAGATATCTATTTTATTAAGCTTTAATAGTTAACTAAGCGCTGTCTTTGATATGTACCGCCTTTACTGATTGTCCAGTAAAGGGGGGTACATATCATTTAGACGGTGCTTTTTATATTCATGGAACTATTATTTTATAAATCATGAAGTTACTTGCAGGAACTTAACAAAAAGTGTCGAATAATATTCTGGGATATTTAGTTTTTGATGTAAAGTATAACGCAAGATTTCCCTTTCATATAATTATTGGAGATACTACCAATTAAAACTAATTTTGTTAAAGGTAGATATATGTCATTTTAGAGATACTACCAGTTAAAAATATTTATTTTTAACTGGTAGTATCTCTAAAATGGGCTATGTATGGTAGAAATAGTAAATAGGTTTAACCGATAATTTCTAA
>CAJZEE010000074.1 GCA_915066865.1 uncultured Veillonella sp. | reverse complement strand
AATCTTTGTATACACAGCAAAAATTTGATTAATAATTATACTCTTCATGTTTTTTCATATCTAGCTCGCATTAATTATGAGTCTAATGCATGATTATGATAAAAAAGAGGCTATTACCAAGTAATAGCCTCTAATAAGACGAGATGTATTCAGTTAATCAATACTTTGTTGTAAGCGGTGTGCTCTGCGTGTATCCCACGCTTTACGCAAAACATAAATCACCAAACCTATGCTTACTGCCACTGCGCTACCTACCATAGCATCAAAACCACATGCGTAGATTGCATATAGACAATAAAGAACGCCTATACCGAACAAGTAATTAGAGCGTTTAATACGACTTTCAGCTACGCCAGCCATACGCATCATTGTAGGTACTGCCAAAATGCACAATACATACGGTACTACGTTAGTTACAACCGCTAAGTTTACTAAGATTTCAAATTGCTCACGCAAGGATTCGCTTGCAGTGAATAAAGTAAGTAATGTTTCAACAGCGAGTAAAATCAATACACCACGAACAGGAGCATCTTTGCTATTTACACGAGCGAATATTTTAGGGAAGTAACCATGTTCTGCTGCACTTTTGAAGACGCGAGACAATGTGAATTGCCAGCAAAGCAAAGCGCCAAAGCAAGAAATAACCATAGCAGCCATAACGATGTTTGCAATTGTATCATTGAACATGTATACGAATGTCAAACCGAATGGTGCATTAGAATTTAATAAATCAACGTTAGGCACAATACCTGCCATAACGTTTGTGGACAAGATATAAACCACTGCCACTGCTAATGTACCCGCCACAGTTGCGATAGGTACGTTTTTCTTTGGATTCTCAACAGCATCAGCATTAGCCGCTGCGGACTCAAATCCTAGGAAGCCCCATAAAGTTAGGGAAATAGATTGCTTTACCGCATCATAAAGCGGAAGATCATTTGGGTTCCATGCCGCCCAATAAATAGATGGATCAAACCAATACCAGCCGATTGTACCGATTAATAAAACCGGAACAATAGAGCCCCAAATAGTCATATTGCTGAGTCGACCTGTGAAACGATTCCCTCTGAAGTTTAGAATCGCTGCAAACCACAAGAGCACAATTGTTACCTGACTTGTTTGTGTCGCATTGAGGTCAACACCAAAGAAAGCTGCGCCATAACCTACGGCAGATACCGCGATGGCGATATTAGCAATGATGAGAGATATGCTGTAAGCATAGCTCGCCATAAAATGTCCAGTTTTACCGAAGCGATGTTCTGCATAACCGCCCATGCCCCCTTGTTTTTGGGAGAACATACCCGCTTGAGCAAAAATATACGCTAGTAAAAGCGCACCCACAGCTGTCACGAGCCAAGATAAAACTGAAATAGTACCAACTTGAGCCAAATTAGTTGGTAACATAATGATCCCAGCTCCTAGCATATTGGCTGCTACCATTGTGGTTAGCTGGAATACAGACATTTTTTTAGCGGTGGTTTTCATGTATCAATCCCCTTTCACTAAGGTGAATTTTTTCTCGTCCATAATTCACTTAAAATATATATACCGCTAAGTAAATTCAGTTCGTGCTGTGATGGGCTTGAATGTGAATTTACCGTTTTTATTCTTATTACGAGTTAAATAATAACACCTATGAAACCAAAATAAAAGTACTTTATTGGCGGACAAGGCATATTACACGAATTGAATAAATCATAGGTAATTTATCATCAAAATCGAACAGAACTCATTTTAATCGTGGCAAAGTATATTTTTACCCCATTTTATTCTGTGTATAGATGTAATTTTTCCTATCTATCACGGTTATAGTGTCCTAGTACAAGACTATTATTCTCTCACAGTCCACTATACATGTACATGTAAATACATCATTTTAATAGTGGATTATCAATTAGAATTTTGGGCTTTATAGGTATCGTCTAGCTTTTAAATAAAAAATCGATATACATATAAGTATAATGGGCAATATTAGACCCTTAATGAAATCCTTATATGTATATCAATCTTATTTTTCCAGATTTTATTGATAACTATTCTTTATTTTTATCTACTGCTTATTCCGCACTAAGCTCTACTCTTCTACAGATTCAACGATTTCTTTCCATTCAGCAATTTGCTTTTCCTCAGCAGCGATAATAATTTTACCATTATTACGTTGTCGTTCCACACATTCTGGAGCCGTACCAGAATAGTTATTACGACCTGCAACGCAAGCTTCGATGGAGATAGCGTCAAGAATATCTGCATCAAAATGGTTGGAAATAGCTTTGAAGTCCTCTACGGATAGATCAAGGAGTACACAGCCTTTTTCGATGCAATGATGCACTGCATTACCTACAATTTCATGGGCTTCACGGAATGGGACACCTTTCTTCGCAAGATAATCTGCCATATCCGTAGCATTAGAGAAGTCGTCATCAAGGACTGCTTTCATATGAGCCCCATTGACCTTCATACCACGAATCATAGCCGCATTAATGGACAATGCGAAGTGTACTGTATCAATAGCATCGAAGATACCTTCTTTATCCTCTTGCATATCCTTGTTGTATGTAAGAGGCAGGCCTTTCAAAGTTGTTAAAAGGCCTAACAAATGACCATAGGTACGGCCTGTTTTACCACGAACCAGCTCGCAAACGTCAGGATTTTTCTTTTGCGGCATAATACTAGAGCCCGTGCAGTGAGCATCATCAAGTTCAATAAAATTAAACTCGTTGGTAGACCATAAGATCAATTCTTCACTAAGACGACTCAAGTGCATCATCACTAGAGATGCAAAGGACAAGAATTCAACTACGTAGTCACGGTCAGATACGGCGTCCATACTATTTTCGTAAATACGAGAAAAGCCCAAAAGCTTTTGCGTATATGTTTGATCAATGCCGTATGTAGAGCCAGCTAATGCGCCGGCCCCAAGAGGCATGATATCCGCATGTTTAAATACCATCAAGAGACGATCAAAATCGCGTTCTAACATGGAGAAATAAGCCATCATATGATGCCCAAATAAAACAGGTTGAGCCCGTTGTAAATGTGTATAGCCAGGCATGATAACGTCACTATATTTTTCAGCTGTTTCAATGAGAGCTTTCTGCATATCTACAATGAGCTCGCCCATTTCCACAACAGCTTTACGCACGTACATGTGCAAGTCTACTGCACATTGGTCATTACGGCTGCGGCCTGTGTGCAAACGACCACCAGCTTCACCGATATCATCGGTAAGGCGTTTTTCAATATTCATATGAATATCTTCAAGAGCCACGGAGAACGGGAACTCTCCTTTATCAATCTGATCTTTAATCTTCGTTAAACCTGCTAAAATAGCATCTCGATCTGCGTCGGAGATAATATGTTGTTTTGCCAGCATAGTCGCATGAGCCTTGCTGCCTGCAATATCTTCGGCGTACATCCGCGCATCAAAAGCGATAGAGGATGTAAAATCCTCTACCGCTTTATCAGTGCCTTTTGTGAAACGCCCGCCCCACAATTTAGCCATTATTTACCTGCTTTCTCTTTCATCAATGCATTAATTTTGAGAGGTAAACCGAACAAGTTGATGAAACCTTCTGCATCAGATTGATCGTATACATCATCTTCTTCGAATGTTACGAAATCTTCGCTGTACAAGGAATATGGAGAAGTACTACCTGCAGAAATGATATTTCCTTTGTACAATTTAAGTTTTACTTCACCTGTTACAGTTTTTTGAGTTTCGTCAACAAACGCTTGTAACGCGTTCATCAATGGTGCGAACCACATGCCATCATATACGAGTTCAGCGTATTTGTTAGCAATGAGTTCTTTGTAGTGGTATGTAGCTCTGTCGAGGCATAGGTATTCAAGTTCTCTATGAGCATACATGATGATAGAGCCACCTGGGTTTTCATAAACGCCACGGGATTTCATGCCTACCAATCTATTTTCGACGATATCTACAACGCCTACACCATAGTGTGCACCGATTTCGTTGAGTTTTTCTAATATTTGTAATGGAGTACCTTCTTGACCATCTACAGCTACAGGTACACCTTCTTTGAAGGAGACAGTTACATAACCAGCTTCATCTGGAGCTTGTTCAGGTGTATGTGTTACCAAGTACACATCATCTTTAGGTGCATTTGCTGGATTTTCAAGATCGCCGCCTTCATGGGACAAATGCCATACGTTTTGGTCCATAGAATATGGATGAGATTTTGTAGCTACAACTGGAATATCGTGTTTAGCAGCATATTCCATGCAATCTGTTCTAGATTTCAAATCCCATTCTCTCCAAGGAGCGATGATTTTCATGTTAGGAGCTAATGCTTTGATAGTCAACTCAAAACGAACTTGGTCATTACCTTTACCAGTCGCACCATGAGCGATTGCATCAGCGCCTTCTTTTTTGGCAATATCTACAAGAATTTTACCAATTAAAGGTCTCGCGAAGGATGTACCTAATAAATATTTACCTTCATAGATTGCACCAGCTTTTACAGTAGGCCATACATAATCTTTTACAAACTCTTCCTTAGCGTCAACGATGTACGCTTTAGATGCGCCAGATTTGATCGCTTTTTTCTCAACTGCATCATAATCTTCAGGTTGGCCCAAATCTACACACACAGCAATGACTTCAGCGCCATAATTTTCTTTCAACCAAGGAATGATAACAGAAGTATCTAAACCACCAGAATATGCGAGTACTACTTTATTTGCTTTACCCATGATAACACCTCATAAACCACTATCTATTTAGACTCATATAATCAATACAGTATCAGATAATTGTGAAAGCACCGTGGTATCTTCTATCACCAACAGGCATTTTCTCCTTCTGACAAAAAATAGTATACACCTGTATAATTATAAATGCAAGCATTATTTTTATTCATTTTGATAATATATTTCTTTTCCGAACTAATAAAAAAACTATATCTAGTAATCGAACACCAGATATAGCTTATTAAATATATTAAGTTATTCTTCCACAAGCTCCAAGTCCTGTTCGTACGCATAGTCTGCCTCGGCTTGTGTAATCATACCTTGGTCTACCATTTGTTCGAGCACCAGCTTTTGTCGAGCTTTAGCCCCTTCATAGTTCGTGTAAGGATCTAAATAGGACGGTGCATTAGGTAATGCTGCGAGTAAAGCGCTTTGCCCCAATGTTAATCGACTTGGACTCGTACCAAAATAGCCATAAGATGCTTCGTAGATACCGTAGTAATTATGACCATAATATACGGTATTCAAATACATGGTAAGGATTTCTTCCTTAGAGTAATAATGTTCCATTTCACTAGCGAGGATGGCCTCTTCTACCTTACGACTCATGATGCGCTTTGAGGAAAGGAACAGATTTTTTACAAGTTGTTGTGTAATAGTACTACCGCCTTCCAGCGTTTCACCTGCTATGGTATTTGTGTACAAGGCGCGAATAATACCAAGTACATCAATAGCTCCATGTTTATAATACCGCTTATCCTCAATAGCAATTAATGCATTTTTTGTATACTCAGGAATAACATCCCCTTTCACCCAATGCTCTTTTGAAACACGTTGATTAAGAGCTATCTGTACTTTATCTCTAAATGTAAACAGTCGTATAATTCGATCCGCACGACTGAGCGTGTCTTCACTTTGTTCTATTTGTTTTTCAACAAGTGTATGAGCTTTACTCTCACGATTTGTCCCTTGAAAGCTATGGTATCCGTCATATATAAACATAGCCAAAATCATGACCACCACGAATACAACTAGGTTTCGAAGGTAGCGAAATACTTTCATTTCTTTCACCTATTTCTTAAAGGTCTGTAATATAAACACATGTAAACATAGGTTTATAATCTAGCCATCTATACAATACCTTATATACATATACAAATATAAAGTATATTAAATGTATTGTATCACATCAATCAAGAAGAAGATATGTAAAACACTAGTTTTTACGTCCACTCATACTACAAATATATTTAATATATCTTATAACGGCACGATACTATATATCTATAAATACCGATTAATGCATATTAGTTATACTTATTAAGTTGTATTAAAAACTTTAAATAGAGTATAATATATGAGATGATAAAAACATGCCTATGGAGGAGTAATATGAAACAGTGTATGGATTCAGAAAATCTGCATCGTCGATTGCGTAAAATCTTAGGTCAAGTGCAAGCTATTGATCGAATGATTGAAGAAGACATTCCCTGCGAAGATGTGTTGAGCCAAATTAATGCAGCTAAATCTGCACTACATAAAGTAGGACAAGTAATTCTTGAAGGACATATCAACCACTGCGTACGAGATGGTATCGAACATGGTGACGTAGAAAAAACCATTAGCGACTTTACAAAAGCTGTAGAGCGCTTTGCAAATATGGGTAAATAAAAAAGGACTCTACAAATGAATTGCACTCAAAAAATTAGACATAATTTTGGGAGGTGCAGTTCAAAATGTAGGGTCCTTTTTATTGCCCCAATATTAATCGTGGTTAGTTGTTAAGAATTCGCTCAATGCAGCGAGTGCATCATCTTCGTCAGCTCCGTCAGCCGTCAAGGTAACGGATGTGCCTTTTGTAGCACCCAAGGTCAATACAGTTAAAATGGATTTAGCATCTGCTGTTTTGCCATTAGCAGCGATAGTCACTTTGGAAGCGAACTTAGCAGCCAATTGTGTGAAAGCTGTAGCAGGACGAGCATGTAAACCGGATTCGTTAGTAATTTCTACTGTTAATTCTTTCATGATAACCTCTTTCTATCTGATAGGCAGAGCCTATCCATACGTTCTAATAGATATATTGTATCAATATCAAGTATTTCAATTCAAGTATATTACATCTTATTTGCTATATAATGATTCTATTTAAGGCAAAACTGGATTATAATAAACCTTTTTCAGCTAATACAGATTTAGCGTATTCTGTAATTTCTTCTGCTGTGTCCATAGTAAGTGCTTTATTTGCCACCTCTTCACATTCTGTTTTGGAAACAGAACGCAAAATATTTTTAATAAGAGGAATCGAAGACGCCGTCATGGAGAATTCGTCGAGACCAAGGCCCAACAGAATCATGGTCGCCACAGGGTCGCTAGCAAGCTCGCCACACATACCGGTAAATTTACCTTGTTCATGACTGGCATCAATGACGTGTTTAATAAGACGTAACACCCCTGGATGCAATGGTTGATACAAGCTACCAATTGCTTCGTTCATACGGTCTACTGCCAATGTGTATTGGCAAAGATCATTCGTACCGATACTGAAGAAGTCAACATATTTAGCAAGGATTGGAGATATAACAGCTGCCGCTGGTACTTCGATCATGATGCCAACCTTGATATCCTTGTTAAAATCTTTACTCTCAGCCGCCAGCTCCTCTTTACATTCATCAAGCATAGCATTCGCTTGTTTCACTTCCTCAACGGAAGCAATCATAGGATACATGATGTGAATATCACCAAACGCACTAGCACGTAACAAAGCCCGCAATTGTACCTTAAAGATATCTGGACGATTTAAGGATATTCGAATAGCACGGTATCCTAGGAATGGGTTCATTTCACTTGGTAAATCAAGGCATTTCAATTCCTTGTCTCCACCGATGTCCATGGTACGGATGATAACAGGCTGTCCCTTCATATCTTGGGCTACCTTTTTATACTCTTCGAATTGTATTTCTTCTGCAGGCAATTCGTCATTTTCCATGTAAAGGAATTCTGTACGGTACAAACCAATACCTTGTGCGCCCATAGTGAGCGCATGTTTAGCATCCTTCGCCTTGCCAATGTTGCCAAATAGCTCTACATGATGACCATCAATGGTAGTAGCTTCAAGATTAGCGGATTCGCGCAACCGTTTTAACTCCTCTTGGAACGCCAACGCTTGATTTGTATACTCTGTCCAATCCGCATCAGATGGATTGATTTCCACGATACCATCCGTACCAAGAACGACTGCCTTATCGCCATCTGCGAAGCTTTCAATATCACCAACGCCCATAACTGCAGGAATCTCTAAGGTGCGAGCCATGATAGCCGCATGAGATGTAGGGCCACCTGCTGCCGTAACGATACCTTTTACTACCGCTTTATCAAGGGATGCCGTATCAGATGGTGCCAAATCATGAGCCACCAAGATAACCTCGCCAGAAATATGTGATAAACCGCGAGGGTTCATGCCTAGCATATTACGCATCAAACGATCGCCGATATCCTTAATATCTGCACCTCGTTCACGCATGTAAACGTCTTCCATACCAAGGAAGATATTTGCAAAGGTTTCAATTGTTTGAGCCGTGGCCGCTACCACATTCATATGGCTAGACTCAACAAGGGATTTAATTCCGTCAGATAAGGATGGGTCTTGAGCAATTTGCATATGCGCTTCAAAAATAGCCGCCTCTTCTGGCCCCATTTCATCCAACGCTTTTTTACGAATAGTATCCAATTGTTTTAAGGTAGATGCCATAGCAGTTGCAAACTTGCCAATTTCTTCTTCTACCTTGTCTTCCGCTACATTGTAATCAGGAATGACAATTTCCTCTTGAATATATCTATATACATTGCCTACTGCAACGCCACGAGATCCAGAAATCCCTTGAATTCGCATATGTGTTCCTCTTTCTATTACGATTAACTACATTACTCTTTATTTTATCATTTCTCTGTTAAACAATAAAGTAATCCAAATACCTATACTCCCTTAAATAACCGTCCCATATGGGGCATTTTTTGTTTTACTATAACTCTCAATAAACGTTGTAAGCTTTCCTTATTTTCCCTTTATTTTGCTATAAATTTATACGATTCCATGCCATGCTTAGGACCTATTTATGATATAATATTATAATATAGAATATATAATAATAAACATATGAGACTTTCACGGGCTTCATGGTGAAAGTCTTACTTATTGATAGGAGACTTTATGAAATTAACGAAAATGCATGGTCTCGGCAATGACTTCATCCTCTTTGCCGACCCACAAGGGACGTCTAAAGACTACACAGACCTCGCCATCCGCCTTTGCGATCGTCGCACGGGTATTGGTGCTGATGGTCTTGCTATCCTAGTTCCTTCCGAAACCTGTGATGTGCGCATGCGCATCATCAACTCCGATGGTAGTGAAGCAGAAATGTGCGGCAACGCCATCCGTTGCTTTGCAAAATACGCTTATGAACACGGTGAAATAACGAAAGTGACTTTCACCATCGAAACCTTAGCTGGAGTAATGAAGCCTACATTGACTATCGAAAACGGAATAGTCACACAAGTTACTGTAAACATGGGCAAGCCATTCTTTAAGTCCCAAGACATTCCTATGAATGTAAACCTGAACAAGGTTATCGACGTAGACCTCGATGTAAATGGTGAGATTGTAACGGTAAGCTCCGTATTGCTCGGCGTGCCTCATACGGAGGTATTCATCGACGACATTACAAAAGCCCCTGTTACAACACAAGGCCCTATCCTTGAAAAGCACGATGCCTTCCCTGCCAACACCAATGTAAACTACATTGAAGTGGTAAACGACAAACACATCAAGGTGCGCACATGGGAACGCGGCGCTGGCGCTACCTTAGCTTGTGGAACAGGATCTTGTGCCTCTGCCGTTATGTCCTTTGAAAAGGGCTTAACAGGCCGAGAAGTAGATGTGGAACTCTATTTAGGAACATTGCATATTTCATACTTGGAGGATGGCACGGTGCTCATGACAGGCCCGGCTGAGGAAGTCTTCGAAACAGAACTTCCTATCGATTAAAATGAAGTGGTTACAACTTATATTAAATGCGTTCCTAAGGTACCAACAGGGCCGCACACTCATGCCACGGAATATAGAGCCCCTTTTGGGACTACTTGCATCCATTCTCGTCATCCTCATCGCCGTAGCCAATAGCATCGCTATTGGTTATGCCTTGATTGTCGTATGGAGCATCATGGCCTACGTGTTCTACCGCAAAGGATATGCACTAAAAGAATTATTAAACCTATCTTGGACAGGTGCGAAAACGTCCATCGTGGTGATGCAAATCTTTCTTCTCATCGGTTGGCTCATCGCCATGTGGCAAGCAGCGGGCATTATCCCTATGATCATTGCCACAGGCATCGACTTGATTGATCCATCCATCTTTATCGTCTGTGCCTTTTTAATAACAGCTATAGTGAGTATGTTGTTAGGTACTGCACTAGGCACTGTAGGAACGATAGGCATCGTACTCATCACCATGGCAAGAGCTGGTAATATTCCAGAAAATATTGTGGCCGGTGCTATTATTGCAGGTGCTTACTTTGGTGATCGAAACGGACCACTATCATCTAGTGCGTCTCTCGTAGCAACCTTAACCCATACAAAGGTATCGACGAATATTCCCATTATGTTTAAAGATGGTATTCCAGCACTCATCATCTCTACAGTGTTGTATCTATTACTATCTCAGTGGTACCCACTCAATTACGAAAATAGTTTACTATCCGATACAATTCACTTTATTTTCAACATCGATTGGACATTATGGATTCCAGTCATCATCGTCATTGGTCTATTGCCTTTGAAAGTATCTATCCGTTGGCCTATCGGACTAAGTGCATTAGCGGCGGCCCTTCTTGGCCATAACACATCCGCATCGCGGCCCTCAGAGGCGT
>CAJZEE010000073.1 GCA_915066865.1 uncultured Veillonella sp. | reverse complement strand
AAAAAACCTATCAATGGTGGGGGTAATAACTTCTTCCAATTAAATTTAGGCTTCTTGCTTTTGCCTTCAGTAGATACTGAACTACTATTTAAACTATCAATCTTATGGAGGCCATTATTAAAATCTGCTTCAGAATTTGGCAGTGGATCTAGTTCTATAAGGAATACCCCTACCATCCATACGGAAATAGTGTTACCGATGTAATATAACAGGAAATACGGCAGCGCATCTTGCCCAAAGAGTGCGATTTGCACTGGTAACCCAATAAACAAGCAGTTATCATTTACTACCATATTGATAAAAATACCACGTCGTCCTCTAGGAACTTTCAGCATTTTCATCATAATGAACGCTACGATATATGCAATAACATATGTTAGGACAACCACTAACATGCCATATCGTAAATTCCATATATCTGAAGTATGTAGGTGATGTAATACAGATACAAATACTCCCGCTGGTAATGCAACCGACATGATAAATCGCGATAAATTACCACTAAATGTGGGATTAAACATACCCCTCCCTTTTAATATATATCCTAACAAAATAAGTAGCACAATAGGTATGATACTTTGCAAAGATGTTAGAAAAACCATAGTAAACCTCCCGTACAGTTCATTCGTAGTTTATCATATCATGTTTCGCAATAAACTTATACAACTATATCTTGAAAGAAAATATAGTAAAATGTATCAATTTTAACATATTTTCTCTATTATAAGTCTTATAATTATATCTATTAGTAGTGTTTTTATCCATAAAAATCTGATACACTAACATCAGGTTGTACAGATTTTTACACATATGAGGTGATATTATGACGAAACCATTTATTGGCATATCTGGCAATATCTTACGAGATAATGGTGGTCCTTACGTAGATTTATTGCGTTCTTACGTAAACCAAGACTATCCTCGTTCTATTGAGGAAACTGGTGGCATTCCTGTTATAATTCCATTTACCGAAAATCTTGATGTAGCTCGCGAAACGGTAGCAAAGCTTGACGGCTTACTATTATCCGGCGGTCATGATGTATATCCCCTTCACTATGGAGAAGAACCTCTGCAAGGTCTTGGTGATGTATTTCCGGAGCGCGATCAATTCGACTTTGCTTTAATTAAAGCAGCAGAAGAAAAACAAATTCCTATCTTTTGTATCTGTCGTGGCTTACAAATCTTAAATGTTTATCGTGGTGGTTCTTTATTCCAAGACTTAAAATATGATCAAAACTGTACAATAAAACACTCTCAGAATCAAACACCTTCTCTTGGCACCCATACTGTAAAAATTGATTCCAAATCAAAACTAGCTGGTGCTATAGGTTGCAATACTTGGATTACGAACTCCCATCATCACCAAACAGTAAAAAATGTTGGTAAAGGATTACAAGTTGTAGCAAGAGCTAAGGATGGTACTGTAGAGGGTTTAGAGGATCCATCTTATCCTTGGTTAGTAGCCTGTCAGTTCCACCCAGAAATGATGTCTACAAATGATGAAAATGCAAAGCGTTTATTTACTGCATTCGTAAAAGCAACTCAAGAAAATATAACTAAATAGTAGGAAGATTGTATCATGAAAGAAACAGGAAAATTTGGCTTTTGGAGTATTGTACTCCTTGGCATCAATGGTATTGTAGGAACAGGTATTTTCCTACTACCAAACAAAGCATATTCTATAATTGGTTCCGCTAGCTTAGGCGTCCTGTTATTTGACGCCGTTATCGCAGGTTGTATCGCCCTTTGCTTTGCAGAGGCAGCTAGCCTATTTACACGTAATGGCGGTCCTTATCTATATGCAAAACATGCATTAGGTGATTTCTGGGCCTTTGAAGTAGGCGTTCTAAAATGGATCGTCACCGTTATTGCCTGGGCGGCTATGGCCGTTGGCTTTGCTACAGCATTAGGTGCTGCAGTACCAGCTTTAAGTGGTGATTTTGCAAAGGATGTCATTTCATTTATCTTAATTGTAGGCCTTACCATTGTAAATATATTTGGTGTTAACGTATCCAAATTCGTTAACAACTTAATCACTATTTCTAAGCTAGTCCCTCTTGCCCTATTTATTGCAATTGGTATTTTCTTTATAAATGGAGCTAACTTTACACCAGTCTTCCCTCAAGACATCTATCTAGATGGATCATTTGCTCAAGCTGCGGTTCTTCTATTCTTTGCCTATACAGGGTTTGAAGTTATTGCCATTGCTGCAGAAGATATGAAAAATCCTAAAAAGAATTTACCACGTGCTATTATCATGTGTATGCTTCTTGTATCGGTTCTATATATGGCAATCCTTGCCGTATCCATTGGTGTACTTGGTACAGATTTAGCAAATACTAAGGCTCCAGTACAAGATGCATTCAATGTGATCGTTGGTCCTATTGGCATGTATATCGTATTAATAGGCACCTTAATCTCTATGGGTGGTATCAACTTTGCTGAAGCTTACTATGCGCCTCGTGTAGCTACATCCATGGCGGAAGATGGTATGCTACCAAGTGCGTTGGCAAAACGCAATCGTTACAACGCACCATATGTAGCAGCCATCGTTACTGCCATTGCCAGTGTTTTACTTGCCTGGTCCGGCTCCTTTACTACACTAGCAGCCATCAGTGCAGTATCTCGCTTTACACAATATCTACCAACGTGTTTGGCTGTTATTATCTTCCGTCGCAAATGGGCAGACAAAGCTCGTTCCTACACAATCCCTGGTGGCTACTTAATCCCAGTCATCGCTATCGGCACATCCCTATGGATGCTTGCCCAAGCTCAAACTAACCAATTATTATGGGGTCTAGGCGGCTGTATCGTAATCTTGCCATTCTACTACTCCTACTGGAAAAAGAAAAAAGCTGGTCTCATTAAAGACCATGACGAAATGTAAATAATACAAAAAACTACCAGTTATTCACAATATCTAGTGACTTATCCTTTCATAGTAGAAGGTCTGTTTAAAAGATATATGTTTAACTGGTAGTTTTTATTTTATCTATTAATCGTAATTAAATTAGCTCTATCAAAAGAGTCGTATCGACTAATATAGATTCTCTTCTATAATAGTGTCCTTCGTTAAGTCCTCTTCGATATAACCAACTTCATCGGTAGCTTCGTCTTCGTCACGTGTATCGATATAGATACTAATAAGGGCTAATGCGCCTTCTTCATTGAGGGTTGCAATGGTACTCATAGGCCCATAGGTTAAAATAAGACCATCTTCTTCATCGCGAATGATATGAGGCACCGCATCAAAGTGTTGGTTCATTAATTGATCAAAGTAATCCTCTACATCTAGGCCGCTTTCAAGGGTTATAGATTCAGCATCGCCTTTTTGGAATACAACGCGTGTGTCTTCATCGATATATTGATAGAAATCGTCTACATCAACATTCGCGGTTTCAAGCCATATACTAAGGGCTGTAGTCCAGTCTTTCACAGTAGTAGGCGCAGAAATAAAGGCATATTCGCTTTCATCAGTGCCAAAACGAAGATCATCATACTCGATACTATAATTTTCTTGGCTTGAAACGATACGATCTACAAGTCCTTCATCATTTACGTCTACAAAAATCATGTACACGTAATTATCGTTACTTTCATAGGAAATGGTTAAACCATGACGCCCCTCGTGAAATAACGCATCCTCCTCATACACATCAGTAATATGCATGACCTTGCAAGTAACAGGTACATTATCAGCCTTGATGGACTCAGTCATAGAGGACAAAAACTCAACAGTTTCATTGCGGTTTCGTCCAATGATGCCACGGCCTGTAGACAGATACTCACAATCTTCACTTAACATATGTTCAATACCGTGAATATCTGCGGATTCAAGAATAGATTTTATCAATAAAAGAGCTTGTATTTCAGTCATACTACGCCTCCTATACACTGTACTTATTACTTCTATTATTGTAACACAATTATAATAACTAATAGGTCTATTCTCTTGATTTTCTACATATTTATCATATACTTAAAAAGTACATATTGATTTAAAATCGGAGGCCCCTATGAAATATACTACTATCGTTTTTGATTGCGACGGCACATTGCTCAATACAGCTACAGATTTAGCCAACGCCGTAAATCATGTACTACGTACACATAACTTCCCTGAAAAATCGCTAACAGAGGTAAAAGTAGCTCTGGGTAATGCAGTAACCTATTTGATGCGTCAATGTTTACCAAGTACAGTAGCTGATCATGAATTAGATCCATACATTGAGGAGTTCAAAGCTTACTATGGTGAGCATTTAAAAGACACAACAGCTCCTTACCCAGGCATCCTAGATATGCTTGATATACTGCGTAAACAAGGTTATAAATTAGCCATCGTATCCAACAAAATCCAAGAAGGTGTAACGCCACTCAATAAAGAGTACTTTGGTGATCGTTTACCTGTTGCCATTGGTGAAAGACCAGGATTACAACGTAAACCAGCACCAGATATGGTACTACAAGCCTTAAAAGAACTAAACTCTACACCGAACGAATCTATTTATGTAGGTGACTCTGAAGTTGACGTAGCTACTGCAGAAAACTCCGGCCTACTTTGCATCGGTGTTACATGGGGCTTTAGAGAGGAATCTCTCCATCAAGAACTAGGCGTCACACATATTGCCCGAAAAGCAGACGATATTGTAAGCATTGTTGAAAGCTTAAATAAATAATAATTTCCTTTAGGTAAAAGCATATTATAATAGTTTGAAAACTATATAAACTCTTGCACAACAAAAGAGGTTCCTAATGGTCACAAGTTGACTCATAGGAACCTCTTTTTAATTTACTTTTACTATACCCGTTCAGCTAAATATTACAGACTGACTAAATACATTAGGATACACAAATATGGAAGTCTGATCAAAAACACCTTATTTATAACTAAACTGCGCATCCATAATCATTTTGCGCAACTGCTCAATGCGAACACCATTTGGTAGCTGGTCTCTATAAAACTGCAACTTATAATAGTAACGAGTATCTTCATAATCAGTAACTAATACCATGTCCGTCCTATTATGTAATGGCCAGCCATACATAAATTCAGCTAGTAAACTGCGCACACCATCATTATCGACCTCTGTTACATCATGCTTAACAGGCAATACCATCTTTGCAGTAGGTTCAGGAACCGTTCTATCTTTAACAATTTTTTCAATCTCTTTATCTAAGGTCGCACTTGTATTATCAATAGTTCTAGCCTTCACATGCATGAAGACACCATCAGAGGTTCTAAAGGCTCTCCCATCTATATCTTTAGTTTCCCCCTTAGTCTCCACAGAGTCCTTCAATACACGGAACTGATACGGCCCAAAAAACTTGGTTTCTGTAATAGCATCTAAACCCTCATCATATTGACCATTATGTACATTCGTAACATGTATTAGAGGTCTAATATCGTTAGCGTGTGAAAGCATCGGTCCAGCTAGACACAAGCCTAAACTTAGTAATATAATACAACGTTTCATATATATCTCCCCCACTAAACACTAATATTAATTGTATTGTAACATAGTTAATTCGTTTTTATGATAGTAATTACAAAACGAAAAAGGCCCGACTTAGAAGTCAGACCGTTTCTTCAAATATTTACTTTAAAAGCGAAGTCTGGCGACCAAACCATTTATGCCTCACTTTGATATAAATTATATCATATCTAAACAAGGAAAGAAATCCAAAGATTTCTTTCCTTGTTTTCAATTATAAATCATCATAATGCATACGATAGTGACTTAGATCACCGACAAGATGTCCTTTCAATTGCTATATTTGTAATATATTCCTACTGGGCTGACGGATACGTAGAATTGACTACATGCACAGTAGCACACATCGTGTGATAGCCGACCGTCTGGGCAAGCTTTTGTTCAGATGGTCTTTTTTATTGCCTTCTCGTAACAAATGCTTCTTTATCTATATCTGAGTATCTCACCTATATGAAAGGAGTTTTCTTATGAGAAATCGTTGGTTTATTGCATTAGCAGCCATTGGTTTGCACATATCCATTGGTAGCGTATATGCATGGAGTGTACTCACACGTCCTATTATGGCAGATATGGGTTTTACTTTATCGCAAACAACATGGACATTCTCGTTAGCCATTTTAATGCTCGGACTATCTGCGGGCTTTCTTGGCTCCTTTGCAGAAAAAATTGGCCCTAAGAAAAGTGGACTTCTCGCTATGTTATTCTGGGTAACCGGATTATTGGGTACGGCCTATGCACTTAGCATACACAATCTTACCTTACTCTATCTCTTCTACGGCATCATCGGTGGCATTGGACTAGGCATTGGTTATATAACACCAGTTTCTACACTCGTGAAATACTTTCCAAATCGCCCAGGATTTGCTACTGGTTTAGCTATTATGGGTTTTGGGTTTGCTTCTCTCATTGCAGGGCCTCTTATGCAATACCTTGTAGCTCAGGTTGGATTGGTAGATACTTTCATTATCCTCGGTGTAATCTATCTCATAATTATGAGCGCCTCTTCGCTCTATTTGAAAGCACCTCAACCAAAACACCCAACTCGAACTACGAAAGATAAATCCGCCATGTACGTTCATACCCATGGCATACTAGCCAATGATGCCATGAAAACTTGGCAATTCGGGGCCCTTTGGTGGGTATTCTTTATTAATATTACCTGTGGTATAGGCCTACTATCCTTAGCTTCCCCTATGGCACAGGAAGCCATTGGTATGACACCTGCAGCAGCTGCATCACTGGTTGGTATCATCGGTATCTTCAATGGCGGGGGTCGCATTGCATGGTCTACTATCTCCGATTACCTTGGACGAGCACAAACTTACATACTATTCTTTATGATAGAAATCATCGCATTCTATCTACTCGCTCAAACCAATAGCGCCCTAACATTCCAAATTTTAATCCTTCTCATTATCACATGCTATGGCGGCGGATTCTCCTGTATGCCAGCATATCTAGCTGACCTTTATGGTATACGTCAACTATCGACTATTCATGGCCGTATTCTAACTGCTTGGGGATTAGCGGGCATCGCAGGCCCTATGCTCGTATCATACTTTCACGAAGCAGGATATGGCTATACTACTGCTTTAGAATGTTTTGCCGCTCTATTTGTGTTAAATACAATTATTGCTATAGTCCTAAAAATATACGGAAAACGAGAGTTACACAACTAATAACTCCATTTAAACATGAAGAAACGGCCTGACATGATGTCAGACCGTTTTTTCAATTATAAATACTAGAAGCGAAGTCTGGCGACAGAACCATTTATGCCTCACTTGGGTATAAATTATATCATACCTAAACAAGGAAAGGGGACTAAGGATTTCTTTCCTTGTTTTGTTTTATAGACTTTTATTGTACATATAAATTCTTTATAGAAACATCTATAGTAACCTAAGACTTATAATCTAGCAATCTACTATAGTCGTTACAATTTATTAACTTAGAAATCTTCTAAAGTATATATAGGCAAGTATCGTTGCACGAATGCAAGATTTTTATTGAGTTCTGCCCATTTTGGAGCATCACCAATAACATAGATATACTCCCTTGCTCTTGTAAAGGCTACATTAACATTATTGGCGTTAACCCATTTAATAGCTCCATTAGCAGAGTCATCGCTTTGACAACCTAACATATAAATAACGACTTTAGCCTCTTTACCTTGGAAGGTATGTACAGTCCCTATATTATCATCTAACCAATCTTTCTTATTATCCTCTTTAGTCCAATTCACAATATCATCACTAAGGGATTCCATATACTTTTTAAACCCATATGCAACACTAGTAAATGGTGTAATGATAAAAATATCTTTAAACTCCACATTTCTTGCTCGTAGCTTTTGAATCAATTCAAAAGCAATTTGACCTTGTAATTGTATATATCGATCTTTACTCGTAGTAGATTCAATATTACTTGTATCATATGTTATCCAACAGCTCTCTTTGCATGGCTCAATAGGCTCTTTAGGATCCATGGTCTTATTAATCATAAAGCCACCATAAGATAACTCATTAGCTACTGTAAACATAGGATTCTTACAGCGTCTATGAATAACGAGCGGGCAACCGCCCCAAGATTCGGAACCATCAAGATTTTTGATAATGCCTGCAAATGGATTTTGTGCATCAGCTAAACTTTGTACAGATAACTCTTTACTCCGATATTTACCAATACCTTCGCCACCAATTTTTTCGACAAACAAATCCTGTACAGTTTGTACCGGTTCAATCTGTTTAGGATCACCAACTACTATTGCCTTTTGCGAACGGAATAATGCCCCTACAAGCATATGAGGTGACGCTTGTCCTGCTTCATCGATAATAATTGTACCTAACGAACTTTCAGATTTACAATTAATCAAGAATCTCTCCACAGAAGCAAAGGTAGAGGAAATAACTGGTACTGCAATCATCAAGGAATTAAGTAATGCAGGGAATATGGCATCAAGGTCAAAATTTTTCTGTAAATTTTTCCTATCATTTAATGAGCCCCAATACTGACTAAGTAATTGCATATTTTTTCTGAAGGCATCACTAATAACAACAGCCTTTTGTAATTGTAAGGCATCATATAGCAAATGCTCTCTACATTCATTTAAGTAGTTGCACATATATAAGAACGCTGTATGGGCCTCTGCTCGGTCCTCATCAGGTGACATTAACTTTGACGATATATCATCAAAACAATATATAGGATCTTTAGTACTAATTTTTAATGTACCTAAAATATCTTGCTGTGTATGTTCTGCATTTTGGACAGCACCATCAAGTTCTTTAATATCAGATAATAGACCATCTTTCGTATTGATTATAGATTCACGCTCATTGACCAACTGATGTAATGCATCTAATTCACCTTTAACTTTTTTAAGATTTGTAGTCTCCTCTTCAATAACTGATAACAATGCAGTATTACTCATGGCTTTTAAAATAGACCAGTTAGTAGCACTCCAAATCTTATCAATAATAGAACGTTTGCGGTTCAACTCTATTAATTTAGACTCAATACTATTTTTACGCTCTATCAACTTCAACAAATTATCATCTAAATCATCATACTTACTTAATTGTTCATTGATTACAAGAACTTCCTCTTTTAATTTATCGATTTTACCCTTTAATTCTTGAATCAAATAAATATTCTTTTCATAGGCTGTTACATAAGTAAACAATGCTTTTACAAGATTATGTTGAGCCTGAAACTGTTTCTTGGCACTTTCAAAAGCAACTTGAGCACTAGGCATACGCATAATAGAGGACATATCTGAGGATAATACATCTAATACTGGCATAAATGTGTTTATATTAGACTTCTTACCAAGTCTCGCAGAAATTAGGCCCCATTGTTCATTACTCTCCGCTAAACGATCCGCTAAAAAGGTAAAATATACCTCTCTCGATTTAACGTATTCATAATTCTTATCCTTAGCAAAACAAGATAAATCAACCTGTTGGTCTGCGGACCTTGGATTAAACAATGTAGACCCATTCGTTCCCTCTTTTATAGAGGAAATATTAGGTAATTCTAATGTAATATTTTCGACAGCCTTGTTATTTGATGAAAGCACCAGCATGCCATATACGGCAATATCACTAGGTATATCATAGTAAAAAGATGTCCCATCCCGACCCATAACTTTCTTAAAGATATCGTTTACATTATTACCTTCACAAAACTTAGCAGCACGTTCAACAATATTGCTAGCAATTATATCTTTTAATAATGTTGTTTTTCCTGTACCTGGAGGTCCATTAACAGAAAAGATACCCTTAGGACTCGCCTTAGCAATATTAACAGCAATTTGCTGCATAAATGACAAATTAAACTCAGACGGCCATCTACCATATGGTAACACCTTCGGATTATACCATTTACGCATCTGTTCAGTATCTTTCAACAAATCATAATGCTCAATATCTTGATTAAGACTATTGATATAAGACAATACCTTATCATCATCCTTTAATGTATCAATATGTTGTAACACCAACTGTAAATCATCAAGGAAGAAACTAGACTTTAAATCATTAATAGGCATTGTATCAGCTTTAACAAGCTGAATCTCCTCTTCCTTAAAACCGCAATAACCATAGATATCACCGGCACGAAACATTGTAACGCCCATAGTATCCAAGATATGCTCTTGTATATACGCATTGATCACACGTGCAGCCTTATCAAGGGATACCTTTTCCTCAGGAAGATTAAAACCATCCTCGATTTCTTTAACAACCTCATCCCAGCCATCTAGCTTAATATCTTTAAACTCCACATCAGGCTGAGACATCATTTGATGAATCACCCAAATAAAAGGAGCAATTTGTAGACTCCCCTCTTTATAGTATCCCTCCGCATCAACGATAAATGATGCACTATACACATTTCCTAAATATGGTTTTTCAGGATATTCAATTTCTAATTTATCAATGAAAGTCTCTAATATTTCAGTCCCTTTAACTACACATAACAGAACAGCATGTTCATCGTCTAAAACATATTCCTTTTCATCCTTAAAATATTTAATCTCATCAATAATAGAGTAATTATAAGGATCATTTGGTAAGGGTACTACATACGTAGAAACACGTGAATTAGTTCTTTTCCAATAAGATTTTATTACAGACTGTTGATAAATAGTAGTTGTATCATTCTCAGTAGTAAATACAAGCTCATTAACATACTTCTTAGAAATTGCTTTATACTTAGGAACCTCTTTCGGTTGCAAACATTCAAGTGAATACCAATACTTTATAATTTGCTTTGCAGTATCTTTCATCTATACCTACCCTCTCTTTAGACTAATGAAAACATTATACAGGTAGAATGAAGGAATTTAATGAAAATTTTTAGATCGGAAGAGCGTCGTGTAGGGAAAGAG
>CAJZEE010000072.1 GCA_915066865.1 uncultured Veillonella sp. | reverse complement strand
TAATGTATCGTGAACGGCAGCATTTTAGATGATACAAATAGCATTAAATTTATCAAGTTTACGAACAGTCCTGAAGAAGGGGATGAATTATTAAAACAACTAAAAGGCTTACAACGGGTTCGCGTACAAGGTAGTGTCAGCTTTGATGATCGTTTTGACAAGGATTATATCCTTTCTATTCGCAGTATTGAAGCAATAGAAACTACTAGTGTGGAACGAACTGAAAATCGTCCGGACTCTCGTGTGGAACTCCACTTACATACCAAGATGAGTGATAAAGATGCTCTCGTATCTGTAAAAGACTTGTTTAAAACAATTAAAAAATGGGGTCATCCTGCGGTGGCTATTACTGATCATGGTGTTGTACAAGCCTTCCCAGAAGCACAAGCCCTTGGTAAAGAGTTAGGTGTTAAGGTTATCTATGGTGTAGAAGGATATCTTATCGAAAATGAAACGGTAACAAAAGATGAAGAGCCTGTACTAGATAAAAAGAAGAAGAAGGAAAAAGACAAACGTTACCATATCATTTTATTAGCTAAAAATATGGTCGGTTTGCGTAATTTATATAAAATGATTTCCATTTCTCACCTTGAACATTACAAGGTGCGTCCTCGTTTGCCTCGTTCCGTTATTGAAGAACATCGTGAAGGTATTATTATCGGTTCTGCCTGTGAAGCAGGGGAGCTTATGCAATCCATTGTTCGTGGAGCTACAAAAGAAGAGCTTTTAGAAATAGCCTCCTTCTATGATTATCTTGAAATTCAGCCACATACTAACAATACGTTTTTGGTTCGTAAAGGTCTCATGCCCGACGAGCAGGCACTCATCGATATGAATAAGACCGTTATCGAATTAGGAGAAGCCTTAAATAAACCTGTATGTGCTACTTGTGACGTTCACTACCTGACACCAGAAGAAAAAATTTATCGTGAAATCATGTTAACTGCATGTGGTTATCCAGATGCAGATGAACAACCAGATTTACATTTACGTACTACAGATGAAATGCTTGCGTCCTTCCCTTATTTAAGCGAAGAGAAAGCATACGAAGTAGTCGTTACTAATACACGTGCTATTAATGATAGCATTGAAGATATTAAGCCCGTTCCTGATGGTACATATTCACCTAAGATTGAAGGTGCTGACGAAGCTTTCACAGAAATGTGCTATAGAAATGCGAAGGCTATTTACGGTGATCCATTGCCGCGTGTCGTACAAGAACGTCTCGATTATGAATTGGATTGTATTATTTCCAATGGTTATGGCGTATTGTATTACATCGCTCATAAGCTTGTAAAAAAATCTCTTGATGATGGATATCTCGTAGGTTCCCGTGGTTCCGTAGGGTCATCCTTTGCCGCTACCATGTCTGAGATTACAGAGGTAAATCCATTACCGCCTCATTATGTATGTCCTAACTGTAAATATTCAGAATTTTTTGAAAAAGGCGAATATGCAGGTGGCTTTGACCTGCCTCGTAAAGACTGTCCTGAATGCGGTCATGCTTTACAAACAAATGGACATGATATTCCATTTGCAATTTTCCTTGGTTTTGAAGGTGACAAGGTTCCAGATATTGACCTTAACTTCTCCGGTGATTACCAAGCAAAAGCTCACAAATATACGGAAGAACTATTTGGTCGTGACAATGTATTTAAAGCCGGTACAATTGGTACTATAGCTGATAAAACTGCTTTTGGTTATGTTAAAAAATACGCTGAAATTCGAGATATACAAGCCCGCAATGGATTCTTTGAACATTTAGCGAAAGGCTTTACAAATGTAAAGAATACTACGGGACAACACCCTGGTGGTATTATGGTATGTCCTCGAGATATGGATGTGCATCATTTTACGCCCATACAACATCCAGCGAATAAAAAGGAAAGTGGCGTATTAACGACACACTTTGATTATCACTCCATCGAAGGTCGTATGACTAAGCTTGATATTCTGGGCCATGATGATCCCACAATTATTCGTATGCTAGAGGATTTGACAGGTATCGATGCTAAGACAATACCATTTGATGATCCAAAGACATTGAGCTTGTTTTCCTCTACAGAGGGGATTGGTTTAACACCTGAACAATTGCAAGGTGACCAGGTAGCCAGCTTGGCCGTACCAGAATGTGGTACGAAGTTTGTACGGGGCATGTTGGAAGACTCTCGTCCGCAAACCTTCTCTGACTTAGTACGTATCTCTGGTTTCTCTCATGGTACAAACGTATGGCTCGACAATGCGCAAGACCTCATTAAAAATGGTACTTGTAAGTTGAACGAAGCTATTTCTACCCGTGACGACGTAATGAATTTCTTAATCCATCGTGGTATGGATAGAAAGCACAGCTTCTTCGTTATGGAAAACGTACGTAAAGGGAAGGGGATTGAAAAACGAAATAAACAAGGTCAAGCTACAACGGAATTTGAAGCAGAAATGCGCGAAAATAATATTCCTGAATGGTTTATTGAGTCTTGTAAAAAGATTTCCTATTTATTCCCAAGAGCCCATGCGGTAGCCTATGTAATGATGGCCTTCCGTATTGCATGGTTTAAGGTATACCATCCATTGGCATTCTATGCAGCATATTTCTCCATTCGCGCAAAGGCTTTCGACTTACGAATCATGACAGGAGGCCTTAAAACACAATTGACCGAGTTTAACCGTATCAAGGCTCTTGATCGTGCTGCCAGCCCTAAAGACAAAGACCTTATGAGTGCCTTGGAAGTATCTATGGAAATGTATCAACGGGGCTATCGTTTTATTAATGTAGATATTCAACATTCTGAAGCTAGACGCTTTAGCATTAAGGATGGAGCTTTATTGCCACCATTCTTAGCTATTGATTCACTTGGTGAAACAGTGGCTGATGCTATCGTCGAGGAAAGAAATGAACGTCCATTTACATCTCTAAAAGACTTACAACGCCGTTGTAAAGTATCAAATACCATCATTGATCTTATGAAAGACCTCAAATGCTGTGGTGAACTTCCTGAAGACGAACAAATGTCACTGTTTGGAGCATAATAAAATATAAGATAAGACTTAAATACAAAGTAAGCACTATATACCAAATGTTGATATAGTGCTTATTTTTATGTAGTTTGCTACAATATAATTAATATATATCATTGGTGCAAGGGAGTGTTATGTAATGATAAGTGGGGTATTAAAAGTTTTAGGAATCAACTCATCGGATTGTAATGATTATAAAGAACCCAAAATAAATTTGGAAGGTAATAATAGTGAATCTAACATCACTGAGGAAGTGCAAAATCACGATGTTGAACTAGAATTTTGGGATATTGAGTCTGAGGATACACCAGTACTAGAAGAATCAGATATTCCAGGTGTATACTTTAATGAATTCCTGGAATATGTAGATGAAGAGGGGAATATATTATCTCCATCAGAGGTCGATGCGATACGGTATAAAGAGGATTACGAGGATGACTATTATAGATAGAAAAAATTAAAGTGTAATTTTTATCTTGTTATTATATTAAAGTAAGTTGGTGAATTATGAGAGTTCCAATATATGAAGCTTTAGCACACTATAAAAAAAATGAAGAGCTACCTTATACAGAATATTTTGGATTAGGATTTTTTTCTGATATATCATTAGCTGAAGAGGCTCTAGTTGAATCTAAAATATTGTCTGGATTTTCTAAGTTAAATGATGATTCCTTTTCTATAAAAACTCACTATTTAAATGATTGTACTCATATAGGTGATGATATTAACTATGAAATAGTAAATAACAAAATTTATGGTATTTGGTATGATTACGATATAGATCCATATTATTCCAGTTCTGGATACATAGGTTTATTTAGCACTTTAGAATATGCAGAGAAAGCATTAGATTGGTATAAGACCTGGGATATATTTAATGTATATGGTTTAGATTGTTTAGGAATTGATACAATTACTCTCAATTTAAGGGGCTGGACTGAAGGTTTTATAACAGTATATGATTAAAATTATGCAATAAAAGAGGTGTCATCATTTGATGACGCCTCTTTTTGAAAGTTTTGCAGTTTATTTATTTTGGCAGATTTTGTAAATTGGCAATATTAGTATAGGGATTTATATTTCATCCAGTTTGTTTTGGCCATTTCTTTAAGCTCTGTACCACGGCCATCAAGGATTGCATTGATCAAGTATTTGCTGAAGCCCTTAGCTTGTTGATATGCAATTTTAGGAGGCATAGCAAGTTCTTGTTTATCTACGCGAACATTAACGATGACTGGGCCATTATGGTTAAGGGCTTCCATGATTTTTTCATCAACTTCGCTAGAGTTATGAATGCTCACACCTTTGATACCAGCAGCTTCAGCAAGTTTACCGAAATCTGGATTTACAAAGTCTGTAGCGTAGTCTAGATAACCAGAAGCTTTCATTTCCATAGCGATAAAGCTAAGTTCTTCGTTATTGAATACAAAGATTTTAACAGGTAAGTTAAGTTGTTTTAATGTTAACATTTCGCCCATCATCATTGTAAAGCCACCATCACCAGAGAGGGAGATGACTTGACGGTTAGGACATGCATTTTGAGCGCCAATAGCATGCATCATAGCATTCGCCATAGACCCATGGTTATAGGAACCTAAGATGCGACGTTTACCATTTGTTTTTAAGTGACGAGCAGTCCAAATAACTGGAGTACCTACGTCAAAGGTAAAGATTGCGTCTTCTGCTGTTAGTTTATTGAGGCGATTTACGAAGTATTGAGGGTGAATTGCTACACCATCTGGTTCAGCTACGGCATAACTATCTAAATCAGCTCTAAATTTTGTATATGCTTTACGTACAGTATCAATAAATTCAGTATCACCACGTTGGCCTACAAGAGGTAATAATTCTTTTAACGTATCTTTTACAGTACCAATGATACCTTGTGTAAGAGGTACGCGACGACCTAAAGCGCTAGGATCTCTATCTACTTGTATTACTTTCGCATTTTCTGGATAGAATGGACGGTAAGGGAAGTCTGTACCAAGCATTACCAATGTATCACATTGTTCAATAGCACGGTAGCCAGATGTATAGCCTAATAGGCCAGTCATACCTACATCATATGGATTATCCCATTCAACCCATTCTTTACCTCTGAAAGCATGTACAACCGGTGCTTGTAAGCGTTTTGCTAATTCTACTACTTCGTCATGAGCACCTTCACAGCCGGCACCACAGAATAGGGTAATACGTTTGCCTGTTTCTAAATGAGCCGCCATTTCTTCAATATCTTCTCGTTGTGGAACGATATGAGGTAAACGAGGTGGGTTCCACACAGGTAATTCATCAATTTCCATTTCCATAACTGCAACGTCCCCAGGAAGAACGATAACAGCAACATCTTGGTTACCAACAGCAGCGTTCATAGCACGGAATAGAATTTCCGGCATTTGCTTAGGATTGGATACAAGTTCGCAGAAACAAGAACATTCTTTGAATAGATTTTCTGGATGTGTTTCTTGAAAATAGTTCAAACCTACTTCAGATTGAGGAATGTGAGAAGCAATGGCCAATACTGGAACACGATTGCGATGGCAGTCGAAGAGACCATTAATCAAGTGTAAGTTGCCAGGACCAGAGCTACCAGCACATACAGTTAGTTTATGAGTTAGGGATGCTTCTGCACCGGCAGCAAAGGCTGCTGTTTCTTCATGTCGTACATGTTCAAAAGCAATTTTACCATTGCGGCGTAAACTATCATTTACAGAGTTTAGACTATCTCCAGTGATACCGTAAATGCGTTCGATGCCCGCATTGGCTAAGACTTCTATAAGTACATCAGAAATTCGTTTTTTTGCCATATTATCACCTATATTTAATAATTACTATCATTAAAATATGGTTATCCAAACCATATATACTATATTAGACTTGTTTAACTTGTAATTATGTGATAAAAGTTACTATTTACTGTATACATAGTTTATATATGTTTATATTAAAAGTAAATATATATTATTATTTATATTGTTCTAGTATTTGTGTTCTAAAAATTATATTTTAATTAAATTATTTAATATTCTTTCTCAATACAAAACTATTATTCTTGCATAACATTAATAAAAGTGTTACTATTAATTCATAAACAAAATAGATAAGTCTTTGGGGATAGGTGAAATTCCTTACCGGCGGTAAAGTCCGCGAACCTTTTTGGTATGAATCGGTGCAATTCCGATACCGACAGTAGAGTCTGGATGAGAAAAGACGAGGCACGTTTGTTGTGCGCATTTATGATGACCCAAGGACTATGTAATAGTCCTTTTTTTATTGAGGTGATATGGTGGATGACGTAGTATATATGAAGCGCGCCATTGAACTGGCAAAATTAGCCACAGGTCACACCTCACCAAATCCTTTGGTTGGTGCTGTTGTGGTAAAAGATAATACAATAATCGGTGAAGGTTATCACCATAAAGCTGGTACAGCTCATGCTGAGGTGCATGCACTAAATCAAGCAGGTGATAATGCCAAAGGTGCTACTTTATACGTAACATTAGAGCCATGTTCCCATTATGGAAAAACACCACCTTGTGCGCTTCGTATCATTGAGGCTGGTATAGCTAAAGTAATAGTAGGTAGTACAGATCCAAATCCACTAGTTTCTGGAAAGGGAATGGAGTTACTTCGTGAAGCAGGTATTGAGGTTGTTTGCCCCGTATGTAGTGATGAATGTGCTGAACTAAATGAGCATTTCTTTACCTATATACAGACAGGTAAGCCTTTTGTCACTCTAAAAAGTGCTATGTCACTAGATGGGAAAATTGCTACATCTACTGGACAATCTCAATGGATTACAAATGAGTCCTCTCGTCGCGATGGACATGTGTTACGTGCCACGCATGATGCCATGCTTGTTGGAATTGGTACAATTTTGGCAGATAATCCACAGTTAAATTGTCGTTTAACGGATAGTGAATTATCAGATGCGTTATTAGATAAAAGCATACTTGATGAACCGATTACGATTCATCAACCAGATGTAATTATCTTGGATAGTCTTGGTAGAACACCTACTACTAGTCGCGTCTTTGAAATAAATAATCGTAAGATTCATATATTCGTATCTAAAGGTTGTCCTAAGGATCGGATACAAGCCTTAGAACAAGTTGGTGCTCAAGTAACCGTAGTAGAATCTATTTCTACTCGTAAAAGCAAGAGCACAGACATTGTCATAGATATTAAGAAATTATCTATCGATGATATTCTTAGAAAACTAGGTGAACTAGGTTACACATCTATTCTTGTTGAAGGTGGATCTGCAATTATCAGTTCCTTTGTGGAAACGAAGAACTTTGATAAGGTCGTAACATATATTGGAAATACCATTATTGGTGGTAACGATGCAACACCTGCTGTAGGAGGTCGAGGTTTTGAAAGTTTAGAGGTTTCACCGCAATTAACTTTCACCAAGACTAAAGTATTAGATAATAACATTCGCATTGAAGCATATCGTCAAGGAAGGAGGGGCGCTTATGTTCACGGGAATCGTTGAAGAAATCGGCCGCATCGAAAACATAAAAAAGGGCCCTAAATCCTTAGCCATAACAATTCGAGGAGAAAAAATTTTTAGCGATTTAAAAGTTGGTGATTCCGTAGCTGTTAATGGGGTGTGCTTGACGGCCACAACGATTGGCAATAGTATATTTACAGCGGATGTGATGCCAGAATCCATTAAGATGACTACGTTTACTAATTTGAAAGTCCATCAACCAGTCAACTTAGAGCGATCTATGCTTGCTAATGGTAGATTTGGTGGTCATATTGTGGCAGGCCATGTAGATGGTACAGGTCGTATTATTAATCGTGAACAAACCGATAATGCCATTATCTTTACTATCGAAGCTCCAAAATCTGTTATGGATTATGTTATCTATAAGGGCTCCATTACCATCGATGGAATTAGCCTCACAATTATGCGACGAACAGACAGTAGTTTTTCCGTCTCTATCATTCCTCACACTTTGAGTGAAACCATTTTAGGTTTTGCTCATATTGGAACAGAGGTCAATTTAGAAACGGATATTGCTGGACGATATATTCGTCATTTTATGAATCTTGGTAGTGAACCTACCGAAGAAAAGCCTAAAAAATCTATGCAATCCCTCTTAGTAGAGAATGGATTTATATAAGTAAGGAGCGTTCCTATGAGCGAACAATTACATTCTATTAATGAGGTCTTACAAGACCTTAAAGCTGGTAAACCTGTTATTATCGTTGATGATGAAAGCCGTGAAAACGAAGGCGATCTTATCATTGCTGCAGAGTTTGCGACGCAAGAAAATATTAACTTCATGGTTAAATACGCCCGCGGTATCGTATGTACGCCTATGCGCCGCGAAGCGTTAGAAAAACTTGGCATTCCTGCAATGGTTACCAAAAATACTGATAACCATGAAACTGCTTTTACTGTGACTGTGGATCATGTAGATACTACAACAGGCGTGTCTCCTGCAGAGCGTGCTTATACAATTCAAAAACTATTAGATCCTAATGCGAAACCTCAAGACTTCCGTCGTCCAGGGCACGTATTCCCACTTGTATATAAAGAGGGCGGTGTACTGGTACGTCAAGGTCATACTGAGGCATCTATCGACCTTTGCCGTTTAGCAGGTTTACAGGAGGCTGCCGTTATTTGTGAAATTACAAAAGATGATGGTGACATGGCCCGTTTACCTGATTTGATGAAATTTGCTAAGGAGCATGATTTGAAAATTGCTTCTGTAGCAGAACTTATTGAATATCGTAAACAACATGAAGATATGGTTGAGCTTGGTGCTTGTTCTAAGTTGCCTACTAAATTTGGTGATTTTAATATTTTTGTATTTAAAAATGAATTAGATCATAAAGAGCATTTAGCTATCGTAAAGGGTAATGTTCAAGATTGTAGCAATGTGCTTGTCCGTATTCATTCTGAATGTTTAACAGGCGATGTATTTGGTTCTAAGCGCTGTGATTGTGGTGAACAATTAGACAATGCGTTGCGCGCTATTGAAAAAGAAGGCAAAGGCGTTGTTGTATATATGCGACAAGAGGGCCGTGGCATTGGTTTGACCAATAAAATTAAAGCCTATGCATTACAAGAACAGGGCCTTGATACAGTAGAAGCAAATGAACAATTAGGCTTCCCTGCAGATATGCGTGAATATTCCTTAGCGGCTCAAATTATCCGTTTCTTGGGTATTAAAAGCATCCGCTTATTAACTAACAATCCCGAAAAGCGTCATGGCTTAGAACATTGGGGAATCAATGTAACTAGCCGTGTACCACTCATCATTGCTGCAAATAAATTTAATGCAGGCTATTTAAAAACAAAAGAAGAAAAAATGGGTCATATGTTAGAAGACTAATTAACTTTCACCATATAACTCGGTCGTTACATATATATTTCCTTAGATGGAATAGAGGAGGTCAACATAATGATGGTTCAAGAAGGTAACTTATTAGGTACTGGTAAGAAATTTGCTATTATCGGTTCTCGTTTCAACGAGTTCATTACATCTAAATTAATCGGAGGCGCTGAAGATTGTTTACTTCGTCACGATGTTAAACAAGAGGATATTACAGTAATTTGGGTTCCAGGTGCTTATGAGATTCCTTTGATTGCTAAGAAAACAGCTTTATCTGGTCGTTATGATGCAGTTATTTGTGTAGGTGCTGTTATTCGTGGAGCCACTACTCATTATGACTATGTATGCAACGAAGTGGCTAAAGGTATCGCACATGTATCTTTGGAAACTGGTATTCCTGTTATGTTTGGTGTAGTAACTACTGAAAACATTGAGCAAGCTATTGAACGTGCTGGTACAAAAGCGGGTAATAAAGGTTATGATTGTGCTATGGGTGCAATCGAAATGGTTAATCTTATCGATCAAATCTAAGAATTGTATATAACACTCAGTATCTTATGGTACTGAGTGTTTTTATATCATCGAAAATATGTTCTTTTAACTTTAAATCATACTAGACGAACATATATTCTCTATTATTGAAAGTTAAATATTTGACATGATATACTATATAAGCAATATAAAAATAATACCTTAATAAAATAAGTAGAAATAAGGAATGATAGAATGGATTATATAAAACGTTTTACAACCCGAGAAGGGGTTCGTATGTCTTTAGCTGTAACAACAGATACAGTTGAAACGGCTCGTGTACGTCATGATTTATGGCCTGTAGCAACAGCTGCTTTAGGTCGTGCTATGACGGGAGCTATTTTGTTGGCTGGTGATTTTAAAAACCATGAAAACGTAAGTCTTCGTATTAAAGGTGATGGTCCACTAGGTGTAGTTCACGTAGATGCATTTTCTGATAATACGGTTCGAGGCTATGTAGATGAGCCACATGTTGATGTACCTTTAAAGCATGCTGGTAAGCTTGATGTAGGTGCTGCCGTAGGTCATAATGGTGAAGTACAAGTTACGCGATTTACACAATTAGCGCAAGACTATACTTCTACAAGCCCGATTCAAAGTGGTGAAGTAGCAGAGGATTTGGCATATTATTTATATGCATCTGAACAAGTACCGTCTACGATTAGTTTAGGTGTATTAGTAGATCCAGATTACCATACAGTTGTAGCTGGAGGTTTTATCGTACAAGCCTTACCGGATGCTACAGATGAAGCATTAGCACAAGTAGAAAAGAATATTAATGAACTTGGTCCTATTACAGAATATTTGAAAGCAAATCCAGATGGTAAAGGTCTTATGGAACGCGTTCTCGATGGTTTAACTGTGAATGAAGTATATAATGAACCAATTCATTTCCAGTGTCGTTGTGGTCGTGATCGCTTTGCCAGTGTGCTAATGACATTACGTGAAGAAGATAAGAATGCTATTTTGGAAGATGACGTAACAGAGCTTGTTTGCCATTATTGTAATGAAAAATATCATTTCACACGTGAAGAGTTACAAAATATGTTCACCCAAAAAGGTCCAATTCAATAAAAACTTTATAATATGTAGAAAAAATACAGGCTACTAGGTTTTTTCTATAGCCTGGTTTTCTATTTTATGAGAAAATAAACGATAGA
>CAJZEE010000071.1 GCA_915066865.1 uncultured Veillonella sp. | reverse complement strand
TCTACACTCTTTCCCTACACGACGCTCTGCCGATCTTGCAGAAAAGCCAGCTACAATTTTATTATCATGAATCAAAATACCATCATCGATGATACATTCAATTTTATTTTCATGAGCAACTACGAGGGCACGATGACTTTTACCTGTGCCACTACTACCTACAAATGCAACGACTTCCATAGCCTACCTCGTCATTTATAACAAACTAATAAATTCTGATACATCCTTACCAGATACTAAGTAATCACCAAATCTATCAGGTTTCTTGCCTACAATACCATGGTAATCAGAACCACCAGTAATAAATAGCTTATGCTTTTTAGCGAATTCTTTATATCGCTCCACATCATCATCATTATGCTTTGAGTGATATACCTCCATACCATCAAAATCATAATCTAACATTTCCAACACATATTCATCACTGGTAACCAATTTAGGATGAGCCATAACAGCAAGTCCTCCAGCTTTATGTATAATATCAATAATATAAGGAACCTCTACTTTTACCTTAGGAACATAGCAAGGACTATCTTTTCGAAGAATACCTTTAAATACATCATTAATATCCTTGGCATAACCATCATCAATTAAAAGTTTACCAATATGTGGGCGACCATAAGCTTTAGTATCAGGAAATTGTTTAATGAGCTCTTCTTTTGTAATATAATATCCTTCATTGTTACAACGACGGATAATTTCATCGATACGTTCTTCACGTTTTCCTTTAAAAAACGTAATAAAATCGATTAAATCTTTATTATTTTCATCAAAACAATATCCTAAAATATGAATTGACTTATCTTTATAATCAGCACTAAATTCACAGCCATTTACGATTTTAATAGATTCATTAGGATCTAACTCTTTTTGAGCAACACGCAATGCTTGAATGCCGTCTATTTCATCATGATCGGTTAAAGCCATCATAGATACATTACAGTCTATGGCATGTTGCAATAGATCTTTAGGTGTTTCAACACCATCTGAAAAGATGGAATGCATATGAAAATCTACAAGCATATAGCACCTCCATTCCAAATATTCTATCATTTAATTATGACTTATTTAATCTATTAATTCAAGTTTAGAAAGAAAAATTGCGACCCTAATGAACATTCACTAGAATCGCAATTCTATTATAAGTTTTGAAGCAATTCTGTTACTTTATCAGCTACAGAATCAATAGCACATGGAAGAGCTTCTCCAGACTTACGGATTTGAATTTCTACTTCGTTATTCTCAAGAGTATTTTTACTTACTGTAATGCGAAGTGGATAACCAATCAAATCAGCATCTTTGAACTTAACACCTGCACGATCTTTACGATCATCTAACAATACATCTACACCAGCATTTTGTAATGCAGTATAAATAGTTTGACTGGTAGACATTAATGCTTCGTCTTTTGCATTAATTGGGACAATAACTGCTTCAAATGGAGCAATAGAACGTGGCCAAATAATACCATTTTCATCGTGATATTGCTCAATAGCAGCAGCTAGTGTACGAGATACACCGATACCATAGCAACCCATAATCATTGGATTAGGACGACCATTTTGATCTAAGAATGTAGCTTGTAATGCTTCAGAATACTTTGTACCCAATTTAAATACTTGACCCACTTCGATGCCTTTAGCATGTTCTAAAGCGCCACCACATTTAGGACACACATCGTCCTTCGTGATCAAACGAATTGGAGCAACAATAATGTCTTCTACATTAAAATCCCGTTTTGGATTGATATTAACATAGTGAGCATCTTTTTTATTAGCACCACCACAAACATTGTAAGTTTCCATAACAGATTCATCCACAACGATAGCAAATTCATCTGTTTGTTGTAATCCTACAGGACTAATAAAGCCAGCTGTTAAACCTACTTTTTCCAATTCTTCTGATGTAGCCATCTCAGGCTCTACAGAACCAAGTACGGCATGTTGTACGGCAACTTCATTTACTTCATGATCGCCACGAACGATGGCTAATACCACTTTACCATCAATAGAGAACACTACAGCTTTAATAGTTTTATGTAGTGGTAAGTTTAGCATTTCCGCAACAGCTTCAATAGTGCTAGCATTAGGAGTATCTACAACGGATAACTCTTGAAGAACTTCTTCATCCTGTTTTATGATGCCAGGCTTACCAATTTCGATATTGGCAGCGTAATCGCATTTAGTACAATATACGATATCTGCTTCACCAGCTTCAGCAATGGCCATGAACTCATGCGTACCACTACCACCGATGGCACCACTATCAGCCTCTACTGGGCGGAATGTAAGACCACAACGTGTAAAAATACGTGTATATGCATCGTACATAGATTTATAGGATTCATCTAAACCCGCTTCATCTACATCAAAAGAATAAGCATCTTTCATAATGAATTCACGGCTACGCATCAAGCCATAACGTGGACGGCGCTCATCACGGAATTTACTTTGAATTTGATATAAGTTGACTGGTAATTGACGATATGAGTTAATCTCATTTTTAACGAGGGTTGTAATCATCTCTTCATGTGTTGGTCCTAGACAAAACTCATTATCATGACGATCATTGATACGCATCATTTCTGCGCCATATGCGTTCCAACGGCCAGACTCTTTCCAAATTTCTGCAGGCTGTAAAATTGGCATCATAATTTCTTGAGCACTAGCACGATCCATTTCTTCACGTACAATAGCTTCAATCTTTTTAATACTTTTCCAACCCAATGGTAAAAAACTATATAAACCATTTGCAGTTTTACGCATAAAACCAGCGCGAAGCATAAGCTGTTGGCTTACTACATCAGCGTCAGATGGAACCTCACGCAATGTAGGTGCATATAATTTAGTGGCTAACATAAAGACTCCTCATCTAAATTTTCTAAATATTGGTCAATTTCTCTAAACAATGTATCTACTAATTCAGCTTCTGGTACAGTCTTAATAACTTTCCCTTTACGGAAAATAATACCTTGACCATCACCACCAGCAATACCAAAGTCGGCCTCACGCGCTTCCCCTGGACCATTTACAACACACCCCATAACGGCAACCTTAATAGGCGCTTTTATGGATGCTAGACGTTCTTCTACAATACCAGCCATATCAAATAAATTTACTTGGCAACGACCACATGTAGGACAAGATATCATAGTGGCCCCAAAATTTCTTAATCCTAAGCTACTTAAAATACTTCTACCTACTTCAATTTCGTGAATTGGATCTCCCGTTAAGGATACCCGTAATGTATCACCAATGCCATCGAGCAATAATGCACCAATCCCCATAGCAGATTTAATAGTGCCTTGTTTAATAGTACCAGCTTCTGTTACACCTAAATGTAACGGATAAGGAATCTTATCAGATAACTTACGATATGCTTCCACCATTAGAGGTACTTCCGTTGCTTTAATGGATAATTTCATTTGACGATAATCGAGTTTTTCTAAAATTCTTACGTGTTCTAAAGCTGTTTCAACCATACCATCCGCTGTAGGATGTCCTCCATGAGCATCGAGAATATGCTTTGGTAAAGAGCCTGCATTAACACCAATGCGAATTGGGATTTGTTTAGGTTTTGCCTTTTCAATAACGGCTAAAACCTTATCTTCACCACCAATATTTCCTGGATTAATGCGCAATCCATCAACATTATTTTCAATAGCTTCTAAAGCTAATCTATAATCAAAGTGAATATCGGCGATCAAAGGAATTGAAATGCCCGCTCTAACAGCCTTTAAAGCCTTTGCAGATGCCATTGTAGGAACGGCGACACGAACCAGTTCACAACCAGCCTCTGCTAAATGATTAATTTCTGCAATTGCCTTCTCTGTATGTACTGGATCCGTAGTAATCATAGATTGAATACTTACCGGTGCATAATCGCCGATTTTAACTGTACCTACATAGATACCATTTGTTGGTTTACGTACAATCATTGTAATCTCCCATCTGTCTTATAGTAAACGGAAAATATCCTGCGTTGTTACATATAAGAATAATGCTACCATTAAGGCAACCCCAACCATTTGTATATACATAAGAGCTTTAGCAGGTAATCTACGGCCTGTTATAGCTTCCGCCAAGATAATAATCAAGTGACCACCATCTAAAACAGGTAATGGTAAAAGATTAATAACCCCTAAGTTAATACTAAGGAATGCAGCAAAACTTAATAGTGGTGCAAATCCTGATTGTGCAATAGCACCTGCCATTTGGGAAATTCCTACTGGACCAGATAATTCGGCTGCTTGTGTGCCACGAATCATATCGTAAATCCCACTGACCATAGCAACAATAGTTTGCCCCGTCCGACTAACAGCAAGGCTCAAAGATTCACCAATACTATAAGTTTCACGAGTAAAGCTAGGGTAGATGCCAATCTTAGGACTATCTTGTTCCATTTTAGGTATTACCGTAGTCTCTATAGTTTTTCCTTCACGCTCTACAACAACAGTTACATCATGGTTTGCTGTGCCTTGTAAGCTAGGACGAATATCATCCCAAGTACTAATTTTTTTACCATCAATCGTAATAATTCTATCGTTAGCTTCTAAATGAGCCTGTTCTGCAGAACTACCCGCAATAATGTTACCAATTACAGGTTCATTTGTATATGTAAGATTTCCTACAGTCACATTTAGGCCAAAGAAAAGTACAATGGCTAATATAAAGTTAAATACAGCCCCTGCAGAAATAACAATAAATTTTTTCCACGCAGGTTTATTATAAAAGGAGCGCTCATTAAGAGGCTCGTCAGGTGTCATACCAGCAATACGATTAAATCCTCCAAGAGGAATTATACGAATAGAATATAAAGTTTCCACTTTTTGTACTTTAAATATGGCTGGACCAAAACCTATAGCAAATTCATCAACTTGCATACCTGACATCTTAGCTGTAATAAAATGGCCTAATTCATGAATAAACACGATTAAACCAAATACAAATATTGTGGCTAATGCCGTAATCATATATTCTCCTATAACATCAACGATGTTGCCTTTTCACGGGCCCATCTATCGATGGATAATAAATTATCTAATGTAAAATCATCTTCTGGTCCCATAGATTCAAGAACAGAAGTAACGACTTTATAAATATCACCAAAGGCGATTTTATCTTCTAAAAAGGCATATACTGCCGTTTCATTGGCTGCATTAAATACAGCAGGTTTAAATCCACTAGCACGTCCTACCTCATACGCAAGTCGAAGTGCAGGAAAATCGTCATATCGTGGAGGTAAAAACTCCAATTGTAGAGCTTGAGTAAAATCAAGATGATTCATACTTAAAACTTCACGTTTTGGATACGTCAAAGCATATTGAATGGGCTCGCGCATATCTGGATTACCCATTTGCGCTAATATCGCACCATCCTTCATACGTATCATAGAATGAACAATACTTTGAGGATGTACTACTACATCAATATGATCAAAATCAAAACCAAATAACCAATGAGCTTCTATTACCTCTAAACCTTTATTGAATAAAGAGGCAGAGTCTATAGTTATTTTATTACCCATATTCCAAGTAGGATGTCGCAAACAATCTGCAGCAGTTGCAGTTTGAATTTTACTAGAATCCCATGTGCGTAAAGGACCACCAGAAGCAGTGACAATTAAAGAATCAACATTGTCACGTTTCTGTCCTTCTAAGCACTGAAATATAGCACTATGTTCACTATCGATAGGTAGGATTTGCACGCCATGTTCTTTAGCTAAAGCCGTAATTAATGGACCTCCAGCAACAAGAGTTTCTTTATTAGCAAGACCTATAGTCTTACCTTGTTTTATAGCTTCCACTGTAGGCTCAATGCCCGTAGCACCTACAATAGCAGTAACAATCATTGTTGCTTCTTGAATTGTAGCTGCTGCAATGAGGGCTTCCTTACCACCTATCAATTTTGTAGGACCTGTATAGCGTGCTTGTAATTCTTTAAAAGCACCTTCATCTACAAGACCCGCCACCAAAGGTTTATATTCTTTAATCTGATGTTCTAAGAGGTCAATATTATGATGTGCCACTAAGGCAACCACCTTGAATTGATCTGGATGTTGAGACACCACATCAAGCGTCTGTGTACCGATTGAGCCAGTACTGCCGATAATACTTAGGTATTTCATAAGTGTACCTCTATGAAATTAGTACGAAAATAGTAATATATATATTAATGTAATAGGAGCCGCAAATAATAAACTATCAAAGCGATCCAATACACCGCCATGACCTGGTAATAATGTACCAGAATCTTTTACATTACATAGTCGTTTAATCTTTGATTCAAACAAATCACCTAATGGTGCTAATATACCGCTAATCATACCTACATGGATTCCCATCCACCAAGGAATGCCAACGATATACGAAAATACTGCACCTGTAAGGATACAGCCGATAAATCCACCAATAAAACCTTCTAGTGTTTTATTAGGACTAATGGATGGTACTATTTTACGTTTACCAAAAGCTCGACCTGAAAAGTATGCAAAGGTATCGCTAGCCCAAGTAGTAAACAATAATAACCAAAGTGTAATAGTGCCCCAGTTATATAATTCAAAAGGCATTGATAAATTCATGTAAATTGAATCATGACGAATCAAGAGCAATGAAGTCATACCCATACCAATATATAATAAACCAAATACACTAAAGGATACACTAGACATCGAGTACTTAATTTCACCAAATGTACACAACATATAATTGGCAAATAAACTTAATACTAAAATAGCTATAGCTATAATATACTGATGACATGCAAGAGCAATCATTAGCAATAAAATGCTAATATATCCCCATATAATGGATATCCGAACACGTTTAGCTTTACCAAGTAATACAAACTCACGCCACCCTAATAAAGCTAAAAGTGTAATTAGCACATCATACACTAATCCACCACATGTAATGGCCCCTAAGGCAATAATAAAACCAATAACAGCGGTAATAACACGTGTTTTTAACATTTTTTATTCCTCATCACATAAGCCACCAAATCGGCGTTCTCGTTTCTGATATGCCGCCACAGCTTCAAGTAAAGTTTCCTTAGTAAAATCTGGCCAATGCAAATCGGTAAACCAAAATTCAGCATACGCTAGTTGCCATAACAAAAAATTACTAATTCTAAAATCACTACTAGGACGAATTAATAAATCTACATCACTAAACTCTTTAGTGAATAATTGAGAACTTACATATTCTTCAGTAATTTTGTCCATTGTAATAACGCCATCCGCAACGGATTTTACAATGTCGCGGATAGTTCTAATTATTTCATCACGCCCACCATAGTTAATCGCTAACTGTAATGTGAGGCCTGTATTATTCTGAGTTAATAATTCTGCATCTTGAATGATTTTTTGTAGGTCTTCTGAAAGCCCTCCAATAAAACCAATAAATCGAATGCGTACATTATGTTCATGCATATACTTAACATTATTATTTAAGTATTCTTTTATGAGAGACATAAGTAAAGAAACTTCCTGTTCAGGACGTTTCCAGTTCTCCGTGGAGAAACCATATACCGTAAGAGCTCTAATTCCGATCTCATCTGCGGCCATAACAATTTCTTTTAACACCTCTGCACCAGCACGATGCCCCATGGAGCGCGGCATGCCTCTGCGTTTAGCCCATCGTCCATTACCATCCATAATAATAGCAACATGTTGTGGAATTATATTACGATCAATGACAGGCGTATCAGAACGTTTACGGTTAAATAATTTCTTTAGCATAGTCTACCTCGATAGAATTTCCGAAGTCGCTGGCAATCATTGGTCTATATAGTAGTATATGTAAGCACTCATCAACCTTTGTAATACGTGCCACATAAAATCCTTTATCTGAAATTTCAAAGAAGCGATTAAAGGATCCACCAATCATTACCTTAAAAGGAATATGGGCAGCCTGCAAACGAGACTTTGCAAGCTGCCATGGTATTCCAATAAGGCTATTAGAATCAAACATTATACTTCTAATACGTCCTTTTCTTTTACTGCTTTTAACTCATCGATTTGCTTAACTTTAGCATCGGTAAGCTTTTGGATTTGATCTAAACCGTCTTTAGCATCATCTTCAGTAATCGTTTTAGCTTTCTCTTCTTTTTTTAATGCTTCATTTACATCGCGACGAATGTTGCGCACTGCAACTTTTGCATCTTCAGCCTTTTTATGAACTACTTTAACGATTTCTTTACGACGTTCCTCAGTTAATTGAGGAATACTTAAACGAATTTGTGCACCATCATTACCAGGGTTCAAACCTAAATCAGATTGTAAAATTGCTTTTTCAATAGCACCAATCATTGTTTTATCCCAAGGTGCAATCACAATCATGCGAGGTTCAGGCACGGAGATATTCGCAACTTGATTAATGGGTGATGGACTTCCATAATAATCAACCATTACTTTATCAAGTAGTGCTACACTAGCACGGCCTGTACGAATAGATGCGAATTCATGTTTTAAAGCCTCAATAGACTTATTCATGCGGTCTTCTGCTTGTTGTAACAATTCTTTAATTTCCATATGAATTATTCTCCTCGAACAATGGTCCCTATCTCTTCACCTTTAGCAGCTTTTGTAATATTACCAGGAATATCCATGCTAAATACAATAATAGGAATATTGTTATCTTTACATAAAGTTGTGGATGTAGCATCCATTACTTTTAATTCTTTTGTGATAATCTCGTTATATGTTAATTCGTCAAATTTAACGGCATTAGGATTTGTCTTAGGGTCAGAATCATATACGCCATCTGCAAATTTCTTTGCCATTAAAATAGCATCGGCTTCAATTTCAGCGGCCCGTAATGCAGCTGTTGTATCTGTAGAGAAGTAAGGTTTACCAAGGCCAGCACCGAAGATAACGATACGTTTTTTTTCTAAATGACGAATAGCGCGACGACGAATATAAGGTTCTGCAATTTCTTGCATTTCAATAGCTGTTTGAACACGTGTATCTACACCAGCTTGCTCTAATGCATCTTGCAATGCTAAGGAGTTCATCACTGTTGCTAGCATCCCCATATAGTCAGCAGTAGCACGATCCATACCTTGATTGCTACCAGCTAAACCTCTCCATAGGTTACCGCCACCAACAACAATCGCGATTTCTAAATCAGTGGATTTTGCTAAAGCAGCAATTTCTTTTGCAAATTCTTCAACAACATCAGGATTAATACCAAAACCTTGTTCACCTGCTAATGCTTCACCACTCAACTTTAAAACAATACGTCGAAACTTTCTTTTTGCCATATTTTTACTCCTCTATTGCAAAATAAGAGAACACTGTACGGTGTTCTCTTATTGTTTATTAATTATTTACCAACAGATGCCATTACTTCTGCTACGAAGTCATCTTGGCGTTTTTCAATGCCTTCACCTAAACCATAGCGAACAAAACGACGTACGTTGATGTTTTCACCGATTTTTGCAATACTTTCATTAATGATGTCTGTAACAGTTTTATCGCCATCTTTAATGAATACTTGTTCTAATAGGCAATTTTCTTTATAGAATTTTTCAATACGACCTGCAACCATTTTTTCTAAAACAGCTTCAGGTTTTGGTTTACGACCAGCTTTAACGTCTTCTTCAGCTTCTACTTTAGCTTGTTCCAATAATACTTGTTTTTCGTGTTCAATTACTTCAGTAGGAACTTCTTCACGGTTCAAGTATGTAGGATTTACAGCTGCAATTTGCATTGCGATGTCGCGTGCTAAATTTTGGAAATCATCAGTTTTTGCAACGAAGTCAGTTTCACAGTTAACTTCCACTAAAACACCGATACGACCACCAGCATGAATGTAGGATTGTACTACACCTTCAGCTGCAATACGACCAGCTTTTTTAGCTGCCGCAGCCAAACCTTTTTCACGAAGAAGGTCAACCGCTTTATCGATATTACCGTCAGTTTCAACCAATGCTTTTTTAGCGTCCATCATACCTGCGCCAGTCATGTCGCGCAATTCTTTTACCAAAGCAGCAGTAATTGCCATTATTTTGTTCCTCCTAGTATTAATTAAGGTAAGGATATAGTCCTTACCCCAATTATATATGTTATAGATTTATCTTTCAAATGCTAATACGACAACGATTAAGCTTTACCGTCTCGAACCATTTCTGCGGAATCAGCTACCATGTTATCTAATGCTTCTTCAAAGGATTCGCCTTGACGACCTTCAAGAACAGCGTCAGCCATTTTACCAGCCAACAATTTAACAGCGCGAATAGCGTCATCATTTGCTGGGATTGGGAAATCAACTTCGTCTGGGTCGCAGTTAGTGTCAACTGTTGCAACTACAGGAATACCCAATTTTTTAGCTTCTGCAATAGCGATTTTTTCTTTTTTAGGATCTACTACGAAAAGAGCACCTGGCATTTTAGGCATATCTTTAATACCGCCAAGGTATTTTTCCAATTTATCCATTTCATGACGAAGACCGATAACTTCTTTTTTAGGCAATACTTCGAAAGTACCGTCTTCTGCCATAGCTTCCAATTGTTTTAAACGTTTAATACGAGTTTCAATTGTTTTGAAATTAGTCAACATACCGCCCAACCAACGTTCGTTAACGAAGAACATGTTAGCACGGATAGCTTCTTCTTTAATAGCTTCTTGAGCTTGTTTTTTAGTACCTACGAACAAGATTACTTCGCCTTGGGAAGCAACTTCACGCAAGAAATTGTAAGCTTCTTCTACTTTTTTAACTGTTTTAGACAAATCAATGATATAAATACCATTGCGTTCAGTGAAGATGAATTTCGCCATTTTAGGGTTCCATCTTCTTGTTTGGTGTCCGAAGTGAACGCCCGCTTCCAATAATTGTTTCATGCTTATTATTGACATTTTGTCCTCCTGCCCCACTGGAGCGCATGGTCTCAAAGGAAATATCCGCAGGGTTGATCTCTATTTCTATTGTATCATCGGCCAAAGGGTATACATATACCGAGGCAAAGGAGGTATGTCGCTTGGCATTGCTATCAAAGGGAGAGATACGCACCAAGCGGTGTACCCCATTTTCGCCTTTGAGGTAGCCAAAGGCAAATTCTCCATCTATCTCTA
>CAJZEE010000070.1 GCA_915066865.1 uncultured Veillonella sp. | reverse complement strand
ACATAGTTAGGGCCTTGGAATAATAAACCTAATTCTTGATTAACTGTGCCTGCCATAATGGACCTCCTAGTTCTAATTTTTATATTGAAAGTTTAATGTAATATATACTATGTTGTATATCTATCTTATAATTGTATTATAAATGATATTGTTTATCAATGCTGTGCTTATGGCTACAGTTTCGAAAATAGTTAAGCTATTGTATAATTTATATAAAAATAGGTATGAAAAAAGGAGCGTAAGTTACGCTCCTTTTTCAGTACATATATCTGAGAGTAGATAGTTTATATTATTTTTTACGAATGGAGTACAAACGTGTACCGTTTTCTTCTGTCGTTACAAGTTCAAAGGCTGGATCGATAGCTTTCACAAAAGCTTCGAACCATGTTTGGTAAGCTAATGCCATGAACTTAGGGTCAACGCCCGCTGTACGCCAGTAGCCTGCTTGTAATCTGTGGTCACCAACCCATGTAAACTCGTCTGGACTTTCAGAAACCACTTGGTCACCACCATCGCAAGGCATGCCATTTACGTAGAAGTTTTGTAATGCATTGTAAATCGCTGGTGCAGTGTGTTCTTCAAGGCTGTCTTGAGCCACAACGCCACATGCTTGGCCTTGTACTGCAAAGGCATCGAGGATAGCGGTTACTACGTGTACTGCTTCATCGCCAGAATTTGTGTCGAGCATGTCTTTGATGAAAGCCGCTTCGCGAACGGAAGCAATGTTGATTTGGTTAGCTAACCAGCCGTGAATATTGCCGTGGTCGATGATGTTTTCCAAAGGAATGCTTGGATTAATTGGTTCGCCGTATGTATCTACGGAGATGGAGTGTAGTTCCTCCGCCAAATCATCAACAACTTTAGAAGTTTTTTCTAAAATCAAATTTTCACGCTCAACGAGCAATTGAATTTTGCGATATAACCAGTAATGGATGTGACCTAAGAATGCGGACATATTAAGCTCCTTTTCGTGCTGTTTCTAATTTTTCTACTAAATCGTATACATTAAAACCGTGGATTTCTGCGGCTTGCCATAATGGCTCAGCTGTTGCAGAAGGGCAACCTAGGCAACCCATACCAATACCTTGTAATACAGGTACAACATTTGGATAGGTTTCAACGATGTCGCGAATAATTGTGTCTGGAGTGATAGGGGCACCTGCTTCGAGGCGTGGTGCTTCCACTTCAGGATCGTTACCTTGACCTGGTAAGAACACAGCTGGTTCTTCGGACTTGCTTTCAGCTGGAGCCCCTTCAAGGTCGCCCAATACAGCTGCTTTGAAAGCCTCTAAACCAATGCGGTCGATGAATTCGCCCATGCGTTCGATTTGTGCGTTTTCTTTATAGTATGCGATGATTCGATCAACTAATGCAAGAGCTTCTTTTTCTGTTTTAACTTCTGCGATGAGGTCACCGATGCGAGGATGCGCCCCGCCGCTACCGCCAGCGTATACATTCCAACCGTCTACAGTACCGATAACGCCCACATCTTTCATGCGGCTTTCAGTACAAGAATTTGGACAACCGGACACGCCGATTTTCATTTTGCTTGGCATTTCAAGGGACAAGTACTTGCGTTCGATTTGCATGCCAAGATGTACGCTGTCTTGTTTAGCGCGTTTACAGAAGGTAGTACCTGGGCAGATTTTTACGCTGCGCACGCGGTTAGATACAGTGTACGCTGGCTCCATGCCAAGCATCTCCCATGCTTTATCTACGTCTTCTGCTTTCAAATTTGTAATCATAATGCGTTGGCTGCCAGTTAATTTAAGAACAGCGCCGAACTCATTCGCTACGTCGATATATTTTTGTAATTGATCTGGTTGAATGAAACCTGCTGGAACGCGAGGTGTAATTGCATAACGGCGTTGGCCGTTTTTAATGCGTTGTAAATTTGCTGCAATTTGTGCCATGATAAATCCTTTCTCGAGCCCTCTCTGCGGAGAATAGTGGCTAAAACTACTTAGTTAATCTATAAAACTCTTTATATATTAATTATTTACGCCCTAGGGTTTTGTGAAAGCTTCGCACATATATACGGACAAGTGGGATGAGATCAACTAGGCGATGCCTCATCAAAACCCGGCGTAATGATCAGTATGGGTATTTAGAATACTGACCCGACGCTCTTAGTATAAACCATTTTAACAAACAATAATGTAACTCAAGCTACAAAAATAGAACTTTTTTAATATTAATTATTGATTGTTTACTAACTATCATTATATACGATACTGTTTACAGATGAAACCCAAGGTTACATATCGTATAATAGACATATAGAATGTTCTTGATGTAGGAGAAACGATGAAAGTCCTTTACGATACTATTTTAAAAGCAACATACATAGGTCGCCCGAACCGTTTTGTGGTGACTTTAGATTTGAATGGTGAAAATGTGCTCGCTCATTTGCCAAATCCTGGTCGCATGTGGGAGCTTTTGTTTACGGGGGTAACGATGTACATCGTGCCTCACGACAAGCCGGATGCAAAGACGAAATATCGCGTGGTAGGCATCGAGCGCGATGGCGTTGTTATCATGCTCGATACAAACTACAGCAACGATGTGGCGCAACATTTGATTGAAAATAAACGTATCCCTGGTTGGGAGGAGTGGCGCGTAGTGAGACGGGAGTATACGGTTAAACTACACGGCACATCATCTCGCTTTGATTTGCTCCTCACCAATGATAAGGGGGATGAGTTTTTATTGGAGGTTAAGTCTTGTACCTTGTTCTCCAAGACGGGAGCCATGTTCCCTGATGCTATTACAGAGCGAGGCCGCAAGCATTTATTGCATCTGAAAGAATTACAAAACGAAGGCTATCACACGGGTGTTCTATTCCTCGTACAATGGGACCAAGCGCAGTGGTTCTTGCCAGATTATCATACGGATTTGGAATTTGCCAAAACTTTTAAAGAGGTGGCACCTTCATTAGATTGGAAAGCCGTTGCTGTAGCGTGGGATGAGACTTTCACCATGCCTACGGTGACACATGAATGTTCCTATCCTAGTTATATCCTTGACACAGAGGCTCATGATAGTGGCGTGTATGTGATGGTCATGTACCTCGATCACGATTTAGATCTCGAAATCGGTTCTAAAGGGATGATGCATTTCAAACCTGGTTACTATATGTATGTTGGTTCCGCGAAGGTAAATTTAACGAAACGCATTGAACGTCATAAACGAAAACGGAAGAAAATGCACTGGCATTTAGATTACTTCCGCGGTCACTGTGAAATGATAGCGGGCTTGCCGATTCGTACTAGTGGGCGGCCGCAGGCTATGACAATTTCTGCTCAGGAACGGCGTAAAGGTAAATTCTCTGACGATGACTCGGCTGCTCGTGAAAGCGCAGATGTAGATTTAACTAAAATTGACGTAGAATGCGCTCTCGCTGATGCGGTGCGAGCTATTGCGGAATGGAATGTACCGAACTTTGGGTGCAGCGACTGTGAATGCAATAGCCATCTATTCGGAATGAGTGAAAATCCGATACACAATAAAAAATTTATGAACGTAATAGAAAATTACAGGATGAATATGCTAGATGAACTAGTTAATAGGTAATTATTATTGATGGGGCCCGAGAACTATATACGTAATTAATTAAAAAGTGCTATTACCTATCTCTTCGCTCCATAGTGACCTAAGTCGCTCATCAATAGGTAATAGCACTTTTTAAAACACTAGCTATAGAGGTGTCCCATCAATAATAATATAGTCCTATCCATAGTTATCCCAGCATATTCATTCTATAGTTTCTACATAGAGAGAGGGGAGGTTTTGTGTATGAGGTTGTTTGTTAAGTTTGTGTTGTTAGGTATCGTTGGTGTTTGTAGTGTTGTGTTGAGTGGTTGTTCTTTCATTTGGACGACGGAGAATGGTGATCCTGCTACACCAGAGGATATCAAGTCTAGTGTGGAGAAGGAGTTTTCGGTTGTGCATCCGAATCTTGTTCTCCAGTCGTCTGTGGTAGAGAAGGAGAAGCCATTCCAGCGAAATGTGTATGTGTTTTATGATGAAAGTAATGGTTTTTCCTTTACCACAAATTCTGTAGTAAAGCGACCAACCTTGCCGGCCCCTGGTGGCGAGCGAAAAAATGATGCGGACTTTGCGTATTCACAAGCGTATTTAGTTCATTTGAATGGTTCGTTAGTGGAGCGTGCTAAGCAGTATGGCATGCGGATGGCGACGCACGAGGAAGCCTTGGAGTTAGCTAAGTCTAAAGCGACACGTGTGGCAAGTACTAATAAGATATCTTTATTCACATATGATGAGATTATCTTTGTAGACGAATCTGTAAAAGGTAAAGATATTCTAACCTTTATGAAATCTATATATAGTCTGTATAAACCGCAAGACAACCCAGCGTTATTGCACCCTCCTTCTGATAGAAGCGTAGGCTTTTATTATCTACCAAAAGGAGAAGCGGACAAAACAAAAGCTAAGTATTTGATCGCCTTTCGATTTATGGCAAAAAATGACTGGAAAGAAACCATGCTAACAGGCATTGGCAGTACTGGTAACGACACTTCGGCTGTAGAACGAGATTTTGTTAGCATTTTAGATCATATGATACAACATGCGGCTCATTAAATAAGAGATAGAGGTTACTATATTTTATAGAATTAATTACAGTTGGGCAACAGTTGTACAATTGGGCCATGTAATGGGAAGGAACTTTTACAAAATATAGCGTTATATACGCAAAAATGCTATAATTATATGATGAATTAGTATCAGTGTTAGTAAAATGAGGTGAGATTGTGGCAGACCAACAATGGTCCCACGGGAATATTCATCCCGTTCAGATTGATAAAGAAATGAAGAATGCGTACATCGATTATGCAATGTCCGTAATCGTTATGCGTGCGCTTCCAGATGTGCGCGATGGCTTGAAACCAGTACATCGTCGTATTTTGTACGCGATGCACGAAACAGGCATGACGCCAAATAAACCGTACAAGAAATCCGCTCGTATCGTCGGTGACGTACTCGGTAAGTATCATCCACATGGTGATAGATCCGTTTACGATGCGACAGTTCGTTTGGCACAGGATTTTAATACGCGCTACCTTTTGGTTGACGGTCACGGTAACTTTGGCTCCATCGACGGCGATAGTGCCGCTGCGATGCGTTATACCGAAGTACGTATGGCGAAGATTACAACGGAAATGCTTGCCGATATCGACAAGGAAACTGTTGATTTCATGCCGAACTATGATGAAAGCTTGCAAGAACCAACTGTATTGCCTGCGAAGATTCCAAATCTTCTCATCAATGGTTCCAGCGGTATCGCCGTAGGGATGGCGACAAATATTCCACCACATAACCTCAACGAGGTATGTAATGGCCTAGCGATGCTCATCGACAATCCGGATGTGACTGTAGATGAATTGATGACCGCTATTAAAGGTCCAGACTTCCCGACTGGAGCGCTCATTTTGGGCCGAGAAGGCATCAAAAAAGCGTATTCCACAGGTCGTGGTAGCGTTAAAATGCGTGCTCGTGCAACCATCGAAGAGATGTCTAAGGGCAAGCATAAGATCGTAGTGACTGAGATTCCTTACCAAGTGAATAAGGCTCGCGTAATTGAAACAATTGCGAACTTGAGCCGCGATAAGGTTATCGATGGCATTACAGCACTTCGCGATGAATCTGACCGCCAAGGCTTGCGCATCGTTATTGAATTGCGCGCCGATGTGCAACCGGATATCGTACTTAATAAATTATATAAACATACTCAACTTCAAGAAACATTCGGCGTGATTATGCTAGCTCTCGTAGATGGACATCCTCGCGTATTGAATTTGAAAGAAGTATTGGGTTACTACTTAGATCATCGTCTAGACGTTATCGTACGCCGTACTCAATTCGAGCTTAACAAAGCCGAAGCGCGTGCACATATCTTAGAAGGCTTGTTGATTGCTCTCGACCATATCGATGAAGTGATTGCCACAATCCGTAGTTCTCAAACTGACGAAATTGCACGCAACGCATTAATGCAAAAATTCGGGCTTTCAGAGAAACAAGCGGTAGCCATCCTCGACATGCGTTTACGCCGTTTAACAGGCTTGGAACGCGAGAAGATCGAAGAGGAATACAAGGAATTGTTGGCATTGATCGAAGACTTGAAAGCTATCTTGGGTAGCGAAGCGCGTCAACGTCAAATCATCAAAGACGAACTCGATGATATGAAGAAAAAATACGGCGACCCTCGCCGTTCTGAAATCACAATTGATACGTCCGACCTTGATGTAGAAGACCTCATCGCTGACGAAGAGATGGTGATTACCTTGACTAAACAAGGTTACATCAAACGCATGAACGCGAACGTATATCGCAACCAACATAAAGGTGGCGCTGGCGTTATCGGCATGAAGACGAAGGAAGACGATTATGTAACGCAAATTATGCATGTGCGGACCCATAATACATTGTTATTCTTCACATCTACAGGCCGTGCATATCGCCTCAAGGCATACGAAGTGCCGGAAGCAGGTTCCCGCAACTCTCGCGGTACCGCTATGGTTAACGTATTACCACTCGCGGTAGGCGAATCCGTTACGACTATGATCGACCTTGAACGTGTCCATGAAGATGTAAATTTATTTATGGTCACTGAATTTGGCGTTGTAAAACGTACGGCTATTGAAGAATACCGTAATATCCGTCGTTCTGGCCTCAATGCGATTAACCTCGACGAAGGCGATCGTTTGATTTCCGTTAACGTGACGACTGGCAATCAAGACATCTTGATTGGTACTAAGTTGGGTATCGCTATTCGCTTTAGCGAGCATGATGTGCGCCTTATGAAACGGGCGGCTCACGGTGTGCGTGGCATTAAATTGAATGCAGGCGACGTAGTTGTAGGCGCTGGTGTTCTTAATACTGATGAAAGTGAAGCACAAGTGTTTACTATCTCTGAAGAAGGTTTTGGTAAACGCAATGATGCGGAAGCTTATACATTGCAAAAACGCGGTGGTAAAGGCTCTAAGAACTTCAAAATTACGAACAAAACAGGCGACGTAGTGGCCGTAGAGGTTGTTCATAATGATGATGAAGTTATGCTTATTTCTGAGCAAGGCAAAATCATCCGCTTCAACATGAACGATATCGCTGTGAAGAAAGGCAAAGCTATTTCTGGTGTGAAAACACAAAATCTCGACGAAGGTGATAAGGTAGCTAGTATTGCTGTTATTCCAGGCGCTGAAATCGAAGAAGAAGTAGAATAATATAAAACACTATATTAACTATTGAGTAACCATGGGCGACCATCTAAGATGGTCGCCTCTAGTGTTGGGGGAGTTTAAAAATGAAAAAATGGCTAGCTGCTATGTTTGCAGCAGGAGTTTTCTTTGTAGGTGGCTTTGGTCAAGCTAGTGCTGCTGACTGGTACTATATCGATGCTGATGCTGACGATGCGGCATGGTTTATTGACAACTCATCTGTATATAAAACAGATGATGTGGCTACAGTACTTGTTAAAATTAACAATGTAGAAGGCTTCACATATATCTATACAGTACGGATCGATCGCAAAGAAAAAACATGGACAGAACTTGATACAACAGTATATAGCAATGCCGGTATAGCATTGCTATCCAGTAAAGAAGCACAAAAACCTACGAAAATTGAACCGGACACCATGGGGGCGGAAGTTATGCAGGCCCTATGGGGTAAATAATCCAACAATTTAATAGAAGCTGATATTCGCTCTGTCTATTTAGATACTCAGAACGTATAAGTAGCCCCGAACTATCCTGAAAGCCTCCATAGTGACCTAAGTCGGTTTCAGAATAGTTCGGGGCTTTCTATATTATTAGTACTCTTACAGGGCGAATATCCGCTTTCAAATCCGTTGGATTATTTAATCCCATAAGGGGCCTTGCTAGACTTCCTAGGGAGAAAAAGTGACCTAAGTCGTTTTCAGAGTAGTTCGGGGCTTTCTATATTATTAGTACTCTTACAGGGTGAATATCAGTTTTCAAATTCGTTGGATCATACATGGTAGAGAAGTAGAGAGTTATTTATTCCCTTATTTTATGGTATAATTTAAGGGAATAGTTTTATTTATAAGGGATTAGAGCGGAATGGAGGTGTGTGTATGCGTCGTTTTGAGTATGGTCGGATTCAATCTTTGTCGTGGGATATGGATATTTTGAGTCTTATTGCGGGGATTTATCGGGCAAATGGCAAGGAGGAGGTTTTGCTTTCACAGAGTCCTGCCATATTAGACTCGCTTGTGGAGTTGGCAAAGGTACAGAGTACAGAGGCTTCAAATGCGATTGAAGGGATTGTGACGACAAGTACACGTCTCCGGCAGTTAGTGGCTGACAAGACGATACCGCGAAATCGGGATGAGCAGGAAATCATGGGATATCGTGATGCATTAAATGTTATCCATGAGAGTTATGATTCCATATCGTTGTCGCGGAACCATATTTTGCAGTTGCACAAGATTTTGTACAATTACCAGTTTAATGCTCGTGGTGGGCAGTTAAAGAGCGTACAGAATTATATTAGTGCTACATATCCGGATGGGCATACTGAGGTCTTGTTTACTCCGTTGGCCCCTTATGAAACAGCTGAGGCTCTCGATCAGATTTGTGCGGAATACAATCGGGTTGTAGGTAATGGTGAGGTGGAACCACTTCTAGCGATTCCCATTTTTATTCATGACTTTTTATGTATTCACCCTTTTAATGATGGGAACGGTCGCATGAGTCGATTGTTGACGACGTTATTGTTGTATCGCAGTGGCTTTATGGTTGGTAAATATGTGCCCCTAGAGGCTAAAATTGCAGCAAATAAGGACATGTATTATGCGGCTTTACGCGAGTCTAGTGGTGCGTGGTATGGTGAAAGCTCCTGTCCTACGGCTTTCATTCGGTATTGGTTACAAATGTTATTGGCCGCTTATCATGATTTTGAGGACCGCAGTGCTTTGCTAGTAAATAGCGGTTCTGCGATGAATCAGGTGCAAGCTGCCATCGATAGGCATTTAGGGGCTTTCACAAAGCAAGATATTAGAGAATGGTGTCCAAATATCAGCGATAGTGCTATTGAAGGTGCAGTGCGTACACTTGTAAAAAAAGGCAGTATCCAGCGTAAGGGTGGTGGCCGTTCGACCTATTATGTGAAGCTTTAAGATTCGAGTCCATAAGTTTGTCTTTCATAAAATATTTAGTTTTTCCTTATATACTAGTTTGTATATTTTTGTATTTTCTTTGAGAGGTATTAATATGAAAAAAACATTGGCAGCTGTTTTGGCAGCAGGTGCATTATTAATCGGCGGTATTGGTAGTGTTGATGCGGCTAATTGGTATACAGTAGGCACTGATAGCAATGGTGTTACTTGGTCTATCGACAATGATTCCGTTAAAAAAGATGATAAAAAAGCGGTAATGGATATTAAAGCTATGGACTATGAAGGTTACCATTACATTGTGACTGAAGAGTTTAATCATAAAAAACGGGAAGTTAAGGATCTTAAGGTGACTCTTTATAATCCACAAGGTTATGTTGTGAAAGAGGAACAAGTTAATAAAAATAGCCGTAAAGTTGAGCCAGGTACGCCTGCGTACGCTGTATTCCAACTTATTTGGGGCGGTAAATAATTGAATCCTACAGACGAGTACACTGTTGATTAGTTTAGGATTGTCTAGATTGAATGATTTTGTGAAAGCTTCACTGGCGCACGTTCTTTAGAAGAACGTGCGTTTTTTATGTATAATATAATTTTGTTTTAGCTCTTATAGTATTAACAATTAAGCCATTAGTTTTTATAGTGCTAATAAGTAAGTCACTTATTAAGGCACTTATTAAGGCACGTTAGTTAATGCCCTTAAGATAGGTGAATTATTCATTTTTTCATGATAAAATGTGATTTATAGTACACTTTTTCAGAGGTTTTGTGCAAAAGTGTAACAATTCTACATAGTATAAACTTTCACCATAGCGTATACTATAGGTAAGATGCAGAAGTATGGCTTGGGCGCAGTGCTCCGTAGTTTGGCATATTTCGCCCCAATAGGTTTGGTAGTTATAGTTTGTTAGAGGAGGTCCTCATGTCTCAATACGAATTTATCGATAAACGCGTGCCGATTGCACTCGACAATCCATCCATTTATCACGACATTTCCAAGTGTAAAAACTGTACGTTATGCCGTCGCGCTTGTGCGGATGTAATGAGCGTACTTGATTACTACGACCTTGATGCAAACGGCGATGTGCCTGTATGTATCCATTGCGGTCAATGTGCGGCAGCATGCCCATTCGACTCCATGCATGCTAAATCCGAGCTTGAAAAGGTAAAAGCAGCCCTTGCTGATCCTGAGAAAATCGTCGTAATCCAAACAGCTCCAGCAGTTCGTGTATCCATCGGTGAAGGTTTTGGCTATGAACCAGGTACATTCTTGGAAGGCAAAATGGTTAGTGCCTTGCGTAAACTTGGTGCAGACTATGTAGTAGATACTAACTTTGGTGCGGACTTAACCATTATGGAGGAAGCATCCGAGCTTGTGGAACGCCTTAAAAACGGTGGTCAAATTCCTCAGTTTACAAGCTGTTGCCCAGCGTGGGTACGCTTTGCGGAAATCTATTTCCCTGAATTGATTCCTAACTTGTCTTCCACACGTTCTTGTATCGCTATGGAAGCGGCTATGATTAAAACGTACTTTGCAGAGAAAAAAGGCATCGATCCTCGTAAGATCGTATCCGTATCTGTAAACCCTTGTACGGCTAAAAAAGCAGAAACGAAACGGGAAGAAGAAAATGCAGCGGCTCGTTACCACAATGACGAATCTCTTGGCATGGACACAGATGTTTCCATCACAACTCGTGAATTCATCCGTTGGATTCAAGAGGAACATATTGACTTCAACACAGTAGAAGAATCTCAATTTGACGACTTAATCGGCATGGAAACTGGCGCATCCATCATCTTCGGTAACACAGGTGGTGTTATGGAAGCTGCGATGCGTACGGCTTACAAACTCATCACTGATAAAGAGCCACCTCCATATGCGTTGACTCACCTCGAGGACGTTCGCGGTATGGAAGGCGTAAAAGAGGCAACTGTTCAATTGGGTGATGACGTAACATTGTCCGTTGCCGTTGTTCACGGTGGTAAAAATACACGTGACTTCTTGAATGCATTGAAAGACAGTGGCAAACACTACGACTTCATCGAAGTTATGGCGTGCCCAGGTGGCTGTATTGGTGGCGGTGGCCAACCGCGCACTAAATTGCCGCAAGC
>CAJZEE010000069.1 GCA_915066865.1 uncultured Veillonella sp. | reverse complement strand
TAGATATAATATAATTAAAATAATGTACTCCAAAATTCCACCAATAAATTAAACAATACCTGTTAAGCAATTACGATTTACTAAACTTCCTAAAGTAGTATAAAAGGAATATACAATGAAACCTTTTACCCTAAAACGATTTATATTATTTCCACTGATTATACTATCCCCCATACTAACAACGGGTTGTCATCTTCTCTCACATTATAGTGAAGATGAGGTACAACAATATATAAATGAGGATTATCCTAATCTAACATATCACTTAGAGTCTCATAGGAACAATACATGGCAAGTCACCTTTGACAAATATCCACAAATGCCCATTGAAATATCTGAAGCCTTGAACACCTCTGCACCTGTTGTACCACAAGTGGAGCGAATACTGATAACTAACATCCCATTAATAACTGCATTCCCATTAATGAAAAACTATATAACAGCAGAGGAGTTATCCTATGCTACATACGATACATCTTCTTTGTATATTGAAATGCCTATTCCCTATTCGGCCATACAAAACCAAGATGTAACAAATTTTTACAATCGAATGGATCAATTCTGCAAAGAATATGCAGCAACATATCCAGACTTCAAAGAAGATATATATATTAGAGTTATTATAAAACCTTCTGATGGTTCTGATGCACCAAAAGAGTATAGAAAAATATTCCGTCTATCTCAATATTAGTAAAAGAGGCACCTCTTTCGAGGTGCCTCTTTGTTATAGTTCATCGGAGAAGTTTATATGTTATTAATCTAAATCGTAGAAACCAGATGGTTTATCGCTCAAGTTTACGATGATGTTTTTCATTTGAGTGTAGTGCTCAAGGATAACTTTATGAGTTTCACGACCGATACCGGATTGTTTATAGCCGCCAAATGGAGCGCCTGCAGGGATTGAGTTGTATGTATTTACCCACATACGCCCTGTTTCGATACCGCGAGCTACGCGGATAGCACGGTTGATGTTTTGAGTAAATACGCCACCGCCAAGGCCGTATAAGCTGTCATTTGCTTGTTCAATAACTTCTTCTTCGCTGTGGAATTTGATGACAACAGCTACAGGGCCGAAGATTTCTTCGCGAGCTACACGCATATCATTTGTAGCATCTACAATAAGTGTAGGTCTTACAAAGCAACCTTTACCAAGTTCGCCATCAGTAACACGTACACCACCGGCTACAATGCGAGCTCCTTCTTCTTTTGCAAGGTCTACATAACTCAATACTTTATTAACTTGGTCTTCGTAAATCAAGGAGCCAAGTTGAGTAGATGAATCCCAAGGCAAACCAACTTTCACCTTATCGAATAGTGCAGCAAGTTCAGCTACGAATTTATCGTAAATTGTATCTTGTACGAAGATACGGGAACCAGCGCAGCATACTTGACCTTGGTTAAAAAGAATACCGAGCATTGCCCCGTCAAGAGCTTGTTTCCAGTTCGCATCTTCAAAGAAGATATTCGCAGATTTACCACCTAATTCCAATGTGGCAGGAATCAAGCGTTCAGATGCTGCTTTATATACATCTAGACCTACCTCTGTAGAGCCTGTGAAAGCAAGTTTGCTAAAACCAGGATGATCAAGGATATATTGACCGGATTTAGAACCTTTACCAGTTACGATGTTTACAACACCTGGTGGCAAGATTTCTTTCAAAATATCGCCAAGTTCTAATAAGCTAAGAGATGTGTGGCTAGAAGGTTTGATAACAACTGTACAGCCTGCTGCAAGAGCTGGAGCCAATTTCCAAGCGGCCATTAGGAATGGGAAGTTCCAAGGCACAACTTGACCTACAACGCCAATCGGTTCACGAACGATGAGACTCAATGTATTTTCGTCAAATACTTGTGCAGAGCCTTCTTCGGAACGAAGCACGCCTGCAAAGTAACGGAAATGGTCCGCCCCAAGTGGAATATCCACGTTCAATGTTTCACGGATTGGCTTACCATTGTCGTATGTTTCAACTTGTGCCAAATGTTCTTTGTGAGTATCGATAGCATCCGCAATTTTCAATAAATAATCAGCACGTTCTACTTGAGAAACGTTTTTCCACGTTTTGAAAGCTTCTGTTGCAGCCTCTACAGCTTTATCAACATCGCCATATGTAGCCTCTGCACAGATAGCGAGTTGTTCGCCATTAGCAGGGTTATATACTTTAAATTCAGCACCGTCAGATGCCTTTACCCATTCATTATTAATTAAAAGTCCATATCTTTCTTTAAGGTTCAAGCTCATTGCATTACCTCCTCTTTAGGAATATGATTTAGGAATTTCCCCTCTATGGTTTCATCATACTCCCTATATCTAATTTTTTCAATTAGATATATCATTTTCGATATATCTGTTCTGCATTAATATACATAGTTTTTAGCTATATAGAAAAACCACACCCTCTAAAACCATAGAGGGTGCGGTTTTTGGTATAATGACTTTTAGTCAAGAATGCCTATCATTTAAAATCTATTAATGTAGATTAACTAGTCTTCTAAGAAATTATCAGTTTCGACGATCCCCATTATTAAGAGAACCATTATGGCGATTATCATTTTGACGTCCGCCATTATTACGGTTGTTGTTTCGGTTATCATTATTTCTACGTTGGCCATTATTATTTCTATTATGGTTATTATCGTTATTCTTTGGTTTTTCTGGTTGTAATGCTTTTACAGACAGACCGATGCGATTGCGCTTTACGTCAACAGAAATGATTTGAGCTTCGATAATATCACCTACAGCAAGCACATCAGATGGATGTTGACGGCTATTGCAAAGCTCGCTGCGATGTAATAGACCATTCGTTTTAAGCCCAAAGTCTACAAAAGCTCCGAAATCAACTACGTTATGAACAGTACCTTTTACAACGGTACCGACCTTGATATCTTCAAGGCTCACTACGTGTTTTCTGGTCAATGGAGCCGGTAAATCTTCCCGAGGGTCGCGACCTGGTTTAGCAAGAGCCGCCAAGATATCCCGAACAGTCGGCACGCCCGCATCAAGCTTGGCAGCCATTTTATCGGCATCCACAAGAGGTAATTTTACTTGCAATGCTTCTAATTGAGATTTATCTTGTAAGTCTTTTAAGGTAAAGCCTAATTCACCAATGATGCGCTCTGCCAATTCATAAGACTCTGGATGAACGGATGTATTATCCAGTGGATTTTTACCGTGTTGTAAGCGCAAGAAACCAGCACATTGTGTAAAGGCTGCAGGGCCTAAACGAGGTACTTTTAGCAATTCCTTACGGCTTTTAAACACACCATTCTCTTGACGGTATGCAACAATATTTTTAGCCACCGCACTAGAAATGCCTGCAACATGTTGCAAGATAGCTGGAGATGCAGTATTTAGCTCTACCCCAACGTGGTTTACTACAGTTTCAACTACTTGGTCTAAGGTATGTGTCAATTGTTTTTGATTTACATCATGTTGATATTGACCTACGCCGATAGATTTAGGATCGATTTTAACAGATTCAGCCAATGGATCTTGTACACGGCGTGCAATCGATACAGCACCGCGAATGGTAACGTCTAAATCTGGTAACTCATCGATAGCCAATTTAGATGCTGAGTACACAGATGCGCCCGCTTCATTAGTAATGATATAGTGGCAATCTAATTTTTCCTCTTCAATCATAGTAGATGCAAATTGCTCTGTTTCGTAAGATGCAGTACCATTACCAATGGACAAGAGCGTCACCTTAAATCTACGAATCTTATCAGCCAATACCTTTTGAGCTTCCTTGCGAAGCTTTTCACTATTTGTTAAGTAGTAAGCACCGTAATCGAGCACATTGCCTTGTTGATCAATGATAGCCATCTTACAGCCGGTGCGGTAACCAGGGTCGAGACCCATGATGACGTGCCCTGCTAGTGGCGGTTGTAACAATAGATTTTTAAGATTCACACCGAATACCTTGATAGCTTGCTCGTCCGCATTTTCCGTCAATTCATTGCGGATTTCACGCTCTAAAGCTGGGAAAATAAGGCGTTTGTACGCATCGGCTACGGCGGCTGCTTTATAGTCTGCAAAGATCGACTTCGGATTTTTCTCTAACTTTTGAACCATATAAGCGACATAGGTGTCACCTGGTACAGTTAGAGCTAGTTTTAAAGCACCTAATTTTTCACCGCGATTTACCGCCAAAATACGGTGCGACGGCATTTGACGAACTGGCTCAGCATATTCAGCGTATTGCAAGAATTGTTGTTGTTCTTCCTCTTCACCGCTCAATTCAGCTTGAATAAAGCCTTCATTCCACATCTTCTTACGCAAGTACGCCCGGAAGTCTGCACTATCGCTGACGATTTCCGCTACGATATCAGAAGCACCTTGTATGGCATCCTCTGGTGTAGGAACCTCTTCTGTTATGTATTCTTTTGCGATCTCTAGCGGATCACCAGAGATAACTGTATCGTTAAGGATCATTTCCGCTAACGGCTCCAAGCCACGTTCACGGGCAATCATGGCGCGCGTACGTTTCTTAGGACGGTACGGTAAATATAAATCCTCTAACTCTTGAAGCTTTGTTGCTGCCTCTAAGGATTTCATCAACTCGTCTGTCATCTTTTCTTGCTCTGTAATAGAAGCAATGATTTCTTGGCGACGTGTTTCTAAATTGCGCAAGTATTTAATGCGTTCTTCAATGGTGCGCAATTGCTCATCTTGCAATTCGCCCGTTACCTCTTTACGATACCGCGCAATAAACGGCACCGTATTGCCTTCGTCCAGCAATTCTACTGCAGCTTGCACCTGCTTTGGCTTAACATTTAATTCACTGCCGATAAGGGCAAACATTCTTTCACTCATTTAGCTGCCTTTCTGCGATAGGTTACAAAACGATGAGGATATTGATTCTTTTCATCCACAATGCCGTCTACAACGGATTCGATAGTGAAAGCATCCTCTGAGAATTCAGGGAAAAATGCATCCCCATCAAATTCGTGGTCCACTTCAGTGATATACATAGTATCTACATAAGGTAGAAAAGCTTCGTATACTTGAGCGCCACCAATAACGTAGGCCGCATCAAGAGCACGTGCTGCTTCAGCAGCCGCCTCAGGGTTATGGAAAATCTTAACACCTTCTGGTGCATCAAAGCCTTTATCACGAGTAATTACCCAATGCTCACGATTTGGCAACAAGAACGGTAAGCTTTCAAAGGTCTTACGGCCCATGATAATAACATGTCCTGTTGTTTTTTCCTTAAAGAATTTCAAATCATTTGGCAAATGCCAAATCAAAGTATTATCTTTACCGATTACACGATTATGTGCTACGGCTACGATTAATGCTAACATACTGCCCTCTTTCAGTTAATACTATATGGCAACAGTCATAAATTATACTATTTAGCAATGGCTATAAACATAATACTATATAGCAATAGCCATACATATTATGCTATTTAACAATTGTCATGAATACAATGCTATACAGCAACAGTCATGGATAATTTACCTAAATGTTCATATCCATCTAAGGTAATGTCCTCTGGTGTGAAGTCATAGAAGTCTTTTACCTCAGGATTCACGATAATTTTTGGAGCAGGCAACGCTTGATTGCGACGTGCTAATTGCTCACGCAATGCATCTACGTGATTTTCATAGATATGGGCATTGTTGATAACATGTGTAAATTTACCTGGTTTTAAACCTGTTACTTGAGCAATCATACATTGTAATGCCGCATATTGAGCCGTGTTAAACGGAACGCCAAGCCCCATGTCGCCACTGCGTTGGATGAGCATGCAGTTCAAGTAACCATCCCCTACATCCCATAAGGTTTCATACGCACATGGTTGCAACGCCATATCATCTAAATCTTCAATATTCCAAAGGGTTACAATCATTCGGCGGCTATCAGGATCTTCTTTAATCGTTTTGATAAGCTTATCTAGTTGTTTGTACTTCGCAATTTGGTAGCCGTATGCTTTACCAATAGTACCATCTTCACGCATCCATTCATCCCATACGTGCACATTCATTTCTTGCAATTTGCGCACGTCATTGGACTGCATTTGCCAAATCCACAATAATTCTTTCACAGCTGTTTTAAAAGCTACAAATTTAGTGGTTAAAATTGGAAATTCCTCTTGCAAGTCAAATTGCATGATTTGTTGAGGCAATTTGTACGTTGCAATGCCTGTGCGATTTTGACCATAAATGCCATGATCTAAAATATTTTCAATAATACCGAGGTATTGTGTATCTGCTAAGCTCATTTATCCCCCTAGATCTATATATAATAAGCAAAAAATACTAACGTATATCTTGCTAGTCTTACTAAAATATATAGTACTATCATACTAAAAAATATACAGTACTACCATATATACAGTAAAATTTATTATCCCTTATATTCTGCAATGGCCTGTAAAAAGGTAAGTCCATATTTTTTTAATTTTGCTTCCCCTACGCCTTTAACATTGCCAAACTCACCTAATGTTGTAGGTCGTAAATTTGCCAAATCTATGAGTACTGTGTCAGGAAAGATAAGATACGGTCTAAGACCCGCTTTTTCTGCCAAGTATTTGCGATGTTGACGTAAATGTTCAAATAAGCCGCCCGATGTAGAGCTGGACTTTCCTCGCACCACTGAGGCAGCAGACTTACTAGTGCGAGAAGGCACAGACACATGTTGTCTAATTTCCTCTACCTCTTTACGACCTGCTAATACTTCCTCTGCACCAGCCGTTAAGGATAATATAGGGTATTTTCCAGTCGAACTGCGCAAGTAGCCAGATGCTACAAACTGTTGGATAAGTCCTTTAATAGATTTTTCATCTACATTGCTCAGTAAGCCAAAGACAGGCAATGCATCATGTCCAGCACGCATAATACGATCCGTTCGCTCCCCGCGGACGATAGAGGTTATCATTGATGCCCCATATCGCTCATCGGTGCCCATGATGGCACGAAAAATAGCTTTTGCTTCCTTCGTAACATTGACCTTATCAGCAGAACCCTTACAAGAGCTACAATTATCACAAGTAGTCCAAACGGTGCTTTCACCAAAGTAATTAAGCATATATTTACGCAAGCAATTACTACAGAAACAGTAATCAATCATGGACTGCAATTTGCGTAACTCCACATCTTGTCGTTCCGGCGTTTCGATAGATTGTTCAATTAAATACTTATGAACCTGTACATCCTGCCCACTATAAAGCAAGATACATTCAGCAGGTGCCCCATCACGGCCAGCTCGTCCTGCCTCCTGATAATAGGACTCCATATTACGCGGCATTTGATAATGTAGCACATAGCGTACATTGCTTTTATCAATGCCCATACCAAAGGCATTCGTCGCCACCATAACCTGTAATTTATCGTCTGCATAGGCATTCTGCATTTCATGGCGCACCTCGTCGTTGAGTCCTCCGTGGTAATGGCCAGCTTTGATGCCCGCACGGGTTAAATTTTCATAAACCCGATCTACATCCTTGCGCGTTGCACAATAGATAATACCATTTTCATTGGCGTGCTCTCGCACATAATGGACAACGTAATCCATCCGCTTCGGTGTGCGGATAACAGAGAACGATAAATTAGGCCGATCAAAACCCGTCACGTATACATTAGCCGTATCTAGACCTAATAATTTTTTTATATCATTTTCTACATATTTCGTCGCCGTCGCCGTAAAAGCCCCCACGATAGGTCTCTTTGGTAATGAATTGAGCCACTCTCCGATAAGTCGATAAGACGGTCTAAAATCATGGCCCCACTCAGAGATACAGTGAGCCTCATCCACGATAACTTGAGCAATCGGTAACGCTCGCAGTACATTACAGAAAAAATTAGAGCTCAACCGCTCTGGCGCAATATATAAGAGTTTAATTTTGCCACTGCGTACTTCGTACATGGTTTTATTAAACTCTGCTTGGGTAAGCGTACTATTGATAAGTGACGCTGGTATATTCTGTACTAAAAGACCATCCACTTGGTCTTTCATAAGAGAAATAAGCGGAGAAAACACAATAGTCAAACCCGGCTTACAAAGCGCAGGAATCTGGAAACAGATAGACTTCCCTGCCCCTGTCGGCATGATTCCAATTACATCTTCATTCCGCAACAAGGATGCAATAGGAGCCTCTTGAGCCGGTCTAAAGGAGGTATACCCAAAGTAGGTCTCTAACATACGCAACGCTTGTTGTTTCGTCACAACTTGATACGGTTTAGGTACTTCATGCTTAGTGCCTACTTGTTGTTCCATAAGGTCCTCCTTTCACGTTCCAGAAATGTAAATATTAATCTCGATGACTACTGACCAATATTTCGTATACCCAATACGAAATATCGTTTTTACATTCTTTTATTTTATCATATTTCGTTCGGTATGGGACTCATTAGTATATGATTTCATAAGCAACAATCTAATGCGTATCTCTAAAGTATATGGGCTAAATTGGTATAGGAATCTTATTAATATCACCAATTTTTTTACCCTCTAAAGTACTAATATGTGGTACAATAAAAATTATTTACTATACTATAGAATATAACTAGAACCTAAGGAGGTCTTATATAGGCATGACACAAGACAACTTAATGATTATTATCGCCTTTGCCTTATACCTAGGACTCATGATGTATATCGGGGTCTACTACTATCGCAAATCAAACAGCATTGGTGATTACATCCTCGGTGGCCGACAACTAGGACCATGGATCACAGCACTCAGTGCAGAGGCATCAGATATGAGTGGTTGGATGCTCATGGGTGTGCCTGGTCTAGCGTATACTACGGGGATTTCTGGTGTATGGATTGCCGTAGGCCTCACATTAGGTACATGGGCGAACTGGAAATTCGTTTCTAGACGCTTACGTAACCATACTGAGGTAGCCAGTGATAGCTTAACATTACCGGATTATTTGAAGAATCGTTTTCATGATCAATCCCATTCGGTAGCTGTCATTTCCGCCTTATTTATCTTGATTTTCTTCTTGATTTATACATCATCAGGATTCGTGGCAGGGGGCAAATTGTTCAATACCATCTTTGGTCTTGATTACACCGTATCCCTCTTTATCACCGCTGGCATCGTCGTATTTTATACCTTCCTTGGCGGATTCCTTGCCGTATCTTGGACAGACTGTATTCAAGGCGCATTAATGTTCTTTGCCATCTTGGCAGTACCAATTACAGCAGCCATGTACATGGGTGGCCCTATTGAAACATTCCAACTCATCCAACATGAGTTTCCACAAGGACTTAGCTTGTTTGGTAATCCATCTGATTGGTTTACTTGGGCTATCGGCCTAATTTCTTCTCTTGGTTGGGGTCTTGGCTACTTCGGTCAACCTCACATCCTAGTGCGCTTTATGGCTATCTCTGATGCGAAAGAGCTTAAGAAATCTACGAATATCGCCATGGTATGGGTTATCTTATCCCTTATGGCAGCTATTGCAGTAGGTCTCATCGGTCATGTTTACATGCTGCCAGATAAATTAGTAGGCACTGATGCGGAAACAATATTCCTCATCATGACTGAACGGCTCTTTACTCCATTTGTAGCAGGCCTTATCTGGTCCGCTGTATTGGCCGCTATTATGAGTACCGCATCTGCTCAATTATTAGTAACAGCCTCTGCTATTTCTAATGACTTCTATGCTAATATCATCCATCCAAAAGCAAGCGATAAAGAGCTTGTATTAGTAAGCCGTATCGTAGTACTTCTAGTGGCATTGATTGCCATCTATATGGCTATGGATCCAGACAGCTATATCTTGACGATGGTAGCCTATGCATGGGCAGGCTTCGGTGCAGCCTTCGGTCCAGCAATCTTGTTCTCCTTGTTCTGGAAGCGCATGACGCGTCACGGCTGTATCGCTGGTATTGTTGTAGGTGGTTTAACAGTACTCATTTGGAAACAATTTGGATTCTTTGGCCTATATGAAATTGTGCCAGGCTTCATCTTCTCTTCTATCGCAATCTATATTGTAAGCCTCATGGGTAAATTGCCTCCACGTCCGGTTCTAAAAGACTATAGAGAAGCAGAAAAAATGCACGTTCTATAAGAAAACATAAAAAAGCTAGTTGATTCACCGATCAACTAGCTTTTATTTATGAGTATTGGTGTAAACCTTCCTCAATTGCGGCTTTTACCTCTGTCACTAAAGAAGCTGGAGTAAGCACTTTTACACTTTGCATATATTGGAGCGCCCAATATTTAAAGGCGTCATGATTAACACGTACACGACATACAACATTATCAGCTGTTATATTTGTAAACTCTACATTGCCATCGAACCAATCTAAAATTTGATTTACGATGGAACGTCTAGCTTTAAACGTAACAGTAATAGATTCACCACCGAACATATAAATATGTTCCTTTACGTATTGTGACACATTAAAGGTGCGTTGTTGTTGATATCCCTTTATCTCCCGCAAAGGTTTTCTACGTTCATTTAGCACCGTAATATGTGCAATTCGATCAACGCGTAATGTAGACATGTCATCATAATTTTCGTGATTTCCTACCAGGTAATAATGTCCTCGATTCATTACTAGTTGGAATGGATTAAATACATACTTCCGTTCCTTATGATCTGGGCCAAGATTAATATGTAATCGCTTATCCACATCTGGTTGGCAATAGGCCAATGAAATTTTTCTACCCTTTTGTATTGCTTCTTCTATGAGATCAATATTAAGAAATAAATCTTGGCTTCTATGAAGGTACCCCGTATTACTTTCAATATCAATACCATGAGGCTTAAAATAGGAGCTACCCAATTTTGCAACACGCCCGATTAAATCTTTACGTTGAGATGCAGTAATATGGCGAGATGCCAATATACCATCAATCAATAATCGCAATTCAGAATCTTCAAAGGTATGAATCATATAGAAATCAGTACGTCGAATTGTGCCATCTGCTCCCACAGCAGACTCTTCACATTGAATACTAAAATCTCCAGATTCATATAAATCATTTAAATGACGGCCTAAGGTTTTCCGATCGACGGATACCTCGTACCGTTCGGCTAATATACTGCGAATCTCCTCTTGAGATAACGTATGATTAGCATCTGTTTCGTCTTTCAGGATTTCTAGTATGTATACTAGAACTGCCTTCTTAGATGCCATAAAAGACTCCTTTTACAAATAATACAATTAATACAACTTTATCAACTAATACAATTTATAGAATCATCCACAACACATCGGATGATATTTACAAAATACCCATACACATTATACCATATTTTCATGAACGGCTCATTTTTTCCTCATTAAAATTATCGATTTACTATACTTTTTCAGCAATAT
>CAJZEE010000068.1 GCA_915066865.1 uncultured Veillonella sp. | reverse complement strand
GGTAGAAAATTACAACTTTTATTGCATTTTTTCTATTTTATACCGTGAATTTCCTTAATTGCTTGGCGAATTTTGTCTGTTACATGCTTCTCCACTCGCATATTAAAAAGGGCATCTTGTTTACATGTAGGGTTTTGAATTCGTATTTTGCTAACTGTGCGAACTTGTGAAGCCACAGCTACTGTACCTGAATTTAATCGTGCCACTTCTTTCATAATTATTTCGTGTTTAATTAACATTTTATGTGCACTTTCAATCTGTTCAGTGAGAGTGTGTAATTGAGATTTGGATAATGTTCCAACTTCGATATTTTCTAATCGCCTTACTTCTGCACTACATGTATCTAGTAATTTCCCTGCTGTGGAAAATAAAACTGTAAATAATTCAGATCCCAAATAAATGTCTGTCTTATATAATGTAGTTGGTTTTTCTTTATGTGGTTTCAGTGATCTTAGAGGCACAACGGTAACCATACCACTCTTGTTTGAGCTTGAACTTAATACTATTGCATAATGAAGTCCACCAAATTCATTACCAATTCCAAAGCCAAAATCTACTTTTACAATATGACCGGGTTGAAATGTTGGAAAATACTTAGGGTCGAAAGCCTCCTCTTGTTTTATGTATTGTAAATAATTACGTAACCAATAGTACATTAGGGCCGCTTTATGGTGATCTTGATTTACTAAGACAATCAAAAAAGTACGTATATCATTTGCTAGAGTTTTAATTTTATCAATTAAGGTAACCTTGTTTTCTGGCCTCTTTAAATCCATATAAATCTCCCTTTTATATGCTCCACTTGTGCCCGCATTTTAAGCATACGCCTTTTCGTTTATTCTTATTGTGAAATCCTGCTATTAATCCAACCCCACCTGTTAATAGACCACCAACAAGTGCTTTTCCACCACTAAATCCCTGCTTGTCAATTTCGATTTGTGTTGAATGGCATTTCGGGCACCGTAATTGTCCGTCATCAACGTTTATATTTATAGATAAGGGCTGGCCGCTTTGATATGCCATAACAATGCTTTTTAATGATGGATCATTAAACATTTGGGTGGCAGCATTTGAGGATTTTAACATGCCCGCCCCTGTAATTTTCTTAATCTCATCCGCTGTTTCTATTGTGGCGGTAAATCCGGACTTTTCGAATAATCTAGTATCTAGCGCCACCTGTACTGCATTGAATGTTACCCCGTTAACCTCTTTTGGATACTCCGGCATAGATGGTATCTCATTTGCTGGTTGTACATCCGGCAATGGAGTAGGTGGGGGATTACCCGTTACAGGTGTCCCACAATTAGAACAAAATTTTACATTATCATCTAGTTTAGAACCACAATTTGAACAATACATAAATATTTCCCCTTTATTAACGATGATGTCTTAATGATTCTATATGATTGACCTTATGCGGCGAATCATGATCTGCAAAATTAATATGGCTCAGTTCATGTAAATAAGTTTTTTGATTTTCTGCATGCGATAATTTTGCATTTAGTATTACTGTATAGGTATCATCTTCGTTTTTCCTAACATATCCCCCGCAGCCAGTCGGTAAATTTACTAGCTTAACTATAATCACTCGTAATCGTCCCCCCGCTCCCTTTGTAATAACGACTTCGTGATATTTATAATACTTTCCATCTCGCTTTTTGATAGGCTCCGCTTTGCGTCTAATAACAACCGCAAATCGGGGTCATTTTTTATTTCCTCCGCTAATTCTGCTACTTCCGGATCATAATAATATCCATCATCCGTAGTAGGGTGTTCACCTGTTAAAAGGTATTCGATAGATACATTAAAAATAGATGCTATCTGTTGAAGCATATCCGCTCCCGGCCTCCGTTTATCAGATTCCCACATTGATATCGTAGGAACAGCAACATTTAGCATTTTGGCTAATTCAAGCCCCGTATAATGTTTTAATTTCCTTAATTGTTTTATTCTCGCTCCTAAAGTTTTCATTTTGTTACACCTCTATGTCTTGATGTTAGCAAAATGTAAAGAAAAAGTAAAATAGCTAAACGTAAAGTTTAAAAACATTTTATTTGCAACTTTACAAAATGTGAAGTATAATCAACTCATAGAAGTTAACCAAATGTGAATAAAAGAGATGAGGTGATAAAGTGAAACAGACAAAGTTGATTGAGTTACGAAATCAATTTGGGCTCACTCAACAAGATATTGTAAAGGTGTTAGGGATTTCAGAGGGGGCCTATTCTCAGAAAGAAACTGGAAAGAGAGGATTTAATCAAAAAGAAATGAGTTTAATCTTCACTATATTTAAAGCGCATGATCCGCATTTGAATATGCAAGATATTTTTTTGATTTAAAAGTTAGCTAAATGTAAAGTTATAAGGAGCCATTTATGAATTACAAAGCAGGTTGGGGATTTAAACCCATGAAAGAAATGCAATATAAACATTGTGATTTTCCACCGATGGATTACATCGAGGATTATTACAAACGAACAGGGATGATTGTTATTACTCACTGGGCTTATCCCAAAAGCGACTTTGAAAAAATCGTCACAAAGATAGAAAAGGTAATCGTAGATATTAAAGCAGGCGTTTACGATTATAGCTATCCTACAAAGAGGTCAAAACAAGAAACTCTTGAACGCAATCAAGAATACTTGCATCGACTATACACTATTAAATTCAAACTTGATTTATAAGGAGGTGAACATTATGTCATTAATCGATTTAGGCATGAACATTGCACTATTTGCAGCATTGGTAGCTAGCATATTGTCATTATTGGGTATGTAAGGAGTACTAAATGTCGAATTTAAAGAAATATTTGAATATGTCAGACGCTTTATCAATGCTTGGAGATTTACCACTTGGAACGCTGGATCAAATGAGTGATATCCGAGATACGCTCAAAGCATTTGGAAAAAATGATGTTCAAATCATTATTACTGCTACGAATATTGATGTAAAACCAACCAATGCAGGTGGTGATTTTGAATGAGTTGGGATGTAAGGCCGTGGCTGGTTGAAGATATGATTGATTTTTTTAGCCGGCCCGGAATATTAGAAGAATTTGAAGAATGGAGGGAAGAATATCATGCAAATGGTGGACAGAACGGAAGCATTGAAATGGCGACATTACCGAATTACACAATATCGACGTCGCAGATTAGAGAGGAGGAATATAATGGCCCCTCAGCTTGCTGACATAGTTGAAGGCTTTATCTTTGGCACGTTGATTATGTTGCTAGTATGGGGCGTTGCATATTGGTGGGTAACTGGGGAGGCGTTAATTCGATGGTGAAGCGTTGTTACCATTGCGGTTATAAATTAACTAATCACGAAACCTATAGCATATTTAATACCGCAATTGGAAAGGTCGTTTGTGTTTGTAAAAATTGTCATTCTACATATTTACGAATGCGAGCAAAAGAAAGAAAAAGGGCTGCACTTGCTGGAACAAGCACAACCCTAGTTAAATAATAACCTAATCACATTATATCATAGAAAATTTTAAAGGAGCAAAAAAATAGAACTTGAACAATTAACTTTAAAATTAAACGGTAATGTAATAGAACCGTGGTTTATCAAGGCGAGCTATGAAAAAGTTGGAAATTTCCCAACTCCTTATGGCTGGATGACTATGAGCTATTTAACTAATCGAATTGAATATCTAAAAAATGAAAGATGTTCGACGCCATTGGTTGAAATTCGTGTTCATATCGATAACGTTATTAAAACAATGGAAGCTATTAAAGCATATTTAGAAAAGGAGTAATATCATGAACCAATTTACAATCGAATTCAAAAATCCAAAAGATTTAGCAAAAAAAATTAGCGAGTACAACGAATTAATGAATGGATCTGTTACAGAAGCTGAGTCTAAAAAGGCTGCACCAGCAGCTAGTGCTTCCCCTAAAGAAGTAGTAACACCACATTGTGATGTATCTACATTAGGACCAAAGGACGCTACTCCGGGCAAGCCTGTGGAGGTTAAGGAATCTACTGCAGAAGAGGTAACCGTCATTAAATCTGCTGAAAAAATAACAAATGATGCAGGACCTAAAGAAAATCCCGTAGTGGAGCAAAAACAAACAGAAGCTAAGGAACCTGCTCAGGATGCAACCGATGATGATAAAGCCGCAAAAAAACAGGCCTTAATTGATAAGGCAAAAGAATGGTTATTAGCAGACCAAGCAAATCGATTGACACCATATATGGCATTAATGGGCAAACATAAAGTGCCGGGCAATAAAATTACAGTTGATAATTTAACAAAAGAATTAGCGGCTGAACTAATTACATTGATTGGTTAATTGTTGTTTAAGAAGGAGTATATACATGAACAATAAGAGCAATTACACACGAGTTGTGGAAATATTAAAGGCTGATAATAAAACATTGGAACGGGCGATGCAATTATCGCCTGAGGATGCTAATGAGTTCCAAGAGGCCCTAGATTACAATAATGCGGTTATTAAAGCATCACAATCTATTATTAAGGCCATTGATATTGTTAGTGAAGCCGATAAAAAGGCTGCAGCTAATGATAAGCAGGCCAGTGGAAAGAAACGAGCTGCAGAGTTGAAAGAAAAGGCGAATAATACGCCTAAGGATCCTACGCCAGCACCTGAGCCAGCTAAAGCAGAAGTAAATACCGATATTGATATTAACGAGTTATTTGGTTGATGCTATGGAAATATTGTATTCGTTTGAAATTCCAAAATTACATGATAGTGTAGTTCGCTATCAGGGATGGCAAGCGCCCAAAACTGTAATCTATCATGCTGATTGTGATGCTTCATTCTCTGCTATATGGCCTGAATATTACCATCCGGGCAATGGGTACTGTACACGAGCACACTATTATGTATGCCCTTTCTGTGGGCATCGTTCTAATCCTTCTCGTGAACATGTAGGGCTTATTATTAATGAATCTGATGCGATTCCTATTGATATTAGATTCTCTATTGTTTCTTGTAAAGATTGGGTTGATCTCCAAATGCAAGGACATCAGGTTGTATTGATGGGCGACCAGCTCATCAAACAGCCTAAGCGCTTTTATCAAACAATCAGGTTTGATTTTAAAAGTTTGAGGGTTCTTTTTATTGACGATGTAAAAGGTGAAAAGAAAGTCAATATTTATGATTTAGAGCATATTTCAGGCACTACAAATAATCTATATGGATATGTTGGCATGCTGCATCAATGTAGAACTAGATCTGCAGCAATTAACTATGCCACCCAATTTAGAATGTTATTTAAGGTGCTTCGTTTAGAGTTTGAAAAACGAATGTCAGCTATTACCGGTTATCGGGTTAAGGATGTTTATCAAGCAACTGGAGTATCTAATGAGCATGGGTATGGTGCTGGAATGATTTTCAATATGGCATGGCGAATGGCATTCCCTGATGGTCCTGCTTTAACAAAACCATTGTCTTTTCAACTTTGGGAATGGAGCAGAGCAGGTAATAAAGCCATTAACGCTGATGTTATTAATTTAGGCCGTCGTTATCATTCGTTCTATGATGCCTTAATCAGGGGACATAATATAACAGATTTAAAGCCGTTTATGCGTCGTTGGTTACATAAAAATCCGGGTTCAATCACAGCTTTTAAAGGGATTGTCATGTTGAGTGATGATATAAATGAGCAGCGATTATTGTTAGATGTACTCAGCCGAAAGCAACATATCTTACTCAGAATATTTGATGATGCCCAAGCGTTAGTATTTTTAAAACGGTTTAGGCAGGAATATAAAAATCAGCTTATTCCGTTTTTAAGCAACCATTTTGAATGGGACATCATAACTATGTACTCACAGTTAGAAGCAGAAAACAAAGCAACATTTTGGGAAACACATCCCAAATTAAGGGATGTACATGATGAGCTGGTTAATATTCTAAATAAACAACGTTTTGAATATGTGGAGTTACTAAAGGCCGATGGATTGGCTGAAAAGTCAAACGGATTAGAATTCGTTATCCCTGAAACGGGTGCGGATTTAGTGAACATTGGCGTCGCGCTTAAAAACTGCGTTAGATCTTACACAAATAAGATTCAGCAGGGGCAATGCATTATTGTGGGTGTTAAGAAAGCTAATAAATTTGTAGCTTGCTTAGAACTAAAACCACTACAAGGCAATGGGGCATTGCTGGTGCAAGCAAAATTATATGCTAATAAATCAGTGCATACCAACAAAACTATCAATAATAAGGTTCTTTCATGGGCGTATCGCCATAGGATTGCACCTAATACTTCGGATATTGATGTTAAATTGTTTGAAAAGCAGAAGGGAGCTTAATTATATGGCTTACAAAAAAGTGTTTGATGCGAATAAGGCCACTCGTGAGGAATGGTTAGAGTTTCGTAAGAGTGGTATAGGCGGTTCAGATATGGCCGCTATTTTAGGCCTAAGCAATTATAGATCTGCACTTGATGTGTGGATGGATAAAACAGGCCGGACAATACCATCTAAGGACGATGGAAATCGATTTACATATTGGGGGACAAAGCTCGAAAGCATTGTTGCAGATGAATTTGCTATTCGCACCGGGTATAGTGTCAGAAATAATAATTTCACGCTACAATCCGTTGAATATCCGTTTTTATTAGCAAATATTGATAGGGAAATTGTAGGCATTGATGCGGGGCTGGAGTGCAAAACAGCCTCCGCATTTAAAGTGGATGAATGGCAAGGGGACAGCGTCCCTGATGCCTATTACATTCAGTGTCAGCACTATATGGCTGTCACTGGTAAAAAGAGTTGGTGGATTGCTGCATTAGTTGGTGGCAATGATTACTATTACAAAGAAATTCCTCGTAACGATAACGTTATAGAGGCAATTATTGAAGCGGCGCAAGAGTTCTGGTCGTTCGTATTAACTGACACTATGCCAGCGGTTGATGGATCTGATTCGTGCCAAGAGGCATTACGGCAACTATATTCCAACACTCAGCCTGAGTCTATTCAATTAGAAGATTCCGCCGATATTTATGCTGAAGCGTATTTGAAAGCTAAGGCCGATAAAAAGGACGCTGAGGAACGGGCCAAAGAGGCTCAAAATAATCTATGCCAGCTATTAGCCAATAATGAAGTAGGCTATACCAATAAGCATAAAATCACATGGAAATATAGAAAGGCTATTGATGGATTTGATAAAAAGGGCTTGGCTGCAGATTATCCTGATATATTCAGTAAGTATGTGATAAAAAATGAGCCTTCACGGACTCAATTCAGTTGTAAATAATGGAGGCTATATTATTATGACGGCAGAATGGCTTAAATCATTACTTGAAAAAGTCGATGATGATTATGAAATTAAAATTTTAGATTTTCGCAGTGAATTAGAGCTAGATATTAGCAATGTGCGAATTGATCTCGAGAATAAAGTAATCGTATTTGAGGAGGATATTAAATAATGGCAACAACTAAAGACGTAACTCTAAAAACAAGCAAATTAGCACCTGCAAAGCAGGATAATTCTCTTAAAGGAATGCTATCAAACGACAATATTAAAAACCGGTTTAACGAAATTCTTGGTAAAAATTCGGCAGCTTTTATTTCCTCTTTATTAGCAGTTGCTAATAATAACGAATTATTGATGAAGTCCGACCCAGCCACCATTATTGGTGCTGGTGCCACGGCGGCTGCAATGAATTTGCCTGTAAATCAGAATTTTGGGTTTGCTTATATCATTCCGTTTCACAATGGAAAGACTAACCGTTATGAAGCTCAATTTCAGTTGGGCTATAAAGGCTATATACAACTAGCTATGAGAACCGGGCAATATAAGGCTATTAACGCCGTGCCTGTATACGAAGGCGAAGTAAAGTGTGTTAATCGCTTTACTGGCGAATATGAATTTGGTGAACGTACCGGGGATGAAATTATTGGGTACATGGCCTATTTTAAGCTCATTAATGGGTTTGAAAAGTTCTTATATATGGATATTGAGGAAATGCAGGCTCACGCCAAAAAGTACTCTAGAAATTATAAGGGCGGTACAGACCGCTGGGGCTTGACTGACTTCCATACGATGGCCGTTAAGACTGTACTCAAACGATTGTTAAGCAAATATGGTATCTTGTCCATTGAAATGCAAGGATCTAATGCGTTAGCTACTGCATTAGAAAATGACGGTGGTGTTATTACGATTGACAGTGAAGGTCATACAGTTACTGACTTTGATGGCGAAACATTAGATGCGGCTGGTGACACTTTTATGGTCGGCAATGATATTGTTGATGCGGATACAGGGGAAGTCATTGATGATAATAACATCAATGAAATGTTTGATAAATAAGGGGGATATATGTTTTTACGGAGTGATGTATTTCACCGCTTATTACATAATAAGCAAATGACGTTACTGGATTTTATGAAAGAGGCGCATTGCTCGCCTCTAACACTTGTGAAGGCGTTGAGTGGCAAAGATGTGGTTCAATCTTCAACTCGATTTCGATGGGCACAGGCTTTGGGGTGCTCGGTTATGGATATATTTGTTACTAGATGGAAGTAGAGGGATGACGTTATGGCTAAGTTGACAAACTATTTTAGCCACGATGTAAGCGCACTAAGTGACCCTAAAATCATGATTATGATTTCGCTACACGGCATGGTGTCATATGCGTGGTGGTGGATTTTAATTGAACGCTTGGCTGTTGAGGAAGATTGCAAACTTCCTTATAACAAATTCACCTTTGCTGGGCTTGCTATAGCGTTTCAAATCTCAGACAATTTGGCTTTTTGGAAGCAAAATATAGCAAATGCTAAGCAAAACGTAGCAAATATAGCAAGTGCTAATTTGCCAGATTTGGTAGAAAAATTTATACAATCATTAATTGAAGATTGTAATTTATTAGATACTGATGGCACATATTTTTGGTCTCCATCTTTACAACGTAGAACTGCAGAACGTTTAGCAAAAACCAATGCAATTTTGGAAAAACGTAGAGAGGCTGGGCGTTTAGGCGGTTTAGCAAAAGCTAGCAAATATTTAGCAAATGCTAAGCAAAACGTAGCAAATGCTAGTGATAACTATAGCAAAAGTTCTAGCAATCTAGCAAACCTGCCTAAAGAAAAGAAAGAAAAGAAAGATATTATATTCTATTCTACTGATGAGCACGATGAAGTGAAGCAAAACGAAGCAAATGCTTCAGATGATATTGACATCAATGATCTGTTTGAAAAGTCCGATACAAAATTAAACGATACTCAATCTAAGGTCTATAGAGTCTATATGAGTGAGATAGGAGAAATTAGTTCGATTACCAAAGAGCGTATTGATGATTTAGTTATTGACTTTGGGGCTAATGAGGTAGTTAATGCCATCTCTATTGCTAGCGAGCGAGGTAAAGGCAGTATAGGGTATATAACAGCTATTCTTAACAATAAGGTTAAAGAGGAGGTGATAAAGGGAAATGGAAGCAATGGACGTAACGGAGGCAATAGAACAGCTAAGGCAAAAAATAGCGACGAAATCGACTGGTCCAAAGAAACAGGAGAATGGATATGAGTTCTATACCCCGCATTATCCATCATCTGTCGCAGTTGAGCGTCAGAAAGATCTATCACAGTATGGCATAAAAGGTCGATATCTAGATATGACATTCTCTAAATTGAAGCAGCTAGGAGCACCGCCCGAAGATAAGGACGTATATAACTATGCTATGAAATATGCCGTTCATTTAAATGAGCATATCAAAAGTGGAAAGGGCTTGATTATGATGGGGCCAGTTGGAACTGGTAAAACATCATTAGCTATCAGTATATTACGAAGAGCGATTGAGCAAGGATACAATGGCTACCTTATTTCAATGATGAGCTTACTCGACACATTGCTCGTACTGAGTAAGGGACCAGCTGAACACTATCTAAAATTTGAAAATCGCATTCGTAATTGCCCTTTACTTGTACTAGATGATTTCGGGGCCGAATACGATAATAAATGGGTTTCAAGTAAGGTTGATTCGATTATTTCTGACCGAGTTGAACGTGGAAAAGCGACTATTATCACTACGAATTTATCTGTTCAACAAATTAAGAAGTGTTATGATAGCCGTATTTATGATCGATTGAAAGAGACGTCATTTATTCTATCGTTTAAAGGTAAGTCTAAACGGGATCCGTTGGATATTTCACAAATTTAAGGAGAAATAGAATGAAACCAAATGCCAAGATTGAGATAGAAGTTTTTGATAATGGATGCATTAAAGTTGGAATGGAAGGACAATTCACTGATTTAACAATCGGATTTTGTGCAGGAGTTGCACAGGTAGTTCAATTAGCATCGAAGAATGCTAATAAAACACCGGAGGAACTGTTAAATATTGTTACTGCTGAGATGCGTAATGCATTAGGTAGTGTATTAAGTGAAAAAGGAAAGATTACGCATTAAGAATGAATAAGCTTGTAATTTATGGCCGACCAGCAACAAAAAAGAATAGTTCGCGAGTTGTATACGCTGGGAAATATCCTCGTGTCTTACCATCAAAAGCCTTTGAGGAATATCAAGCATTAGCGCTTAAACAGTTGCAATTCTATCGTAAACGAGCGTATCATTCTGGCCCTGTGTCCTTACGGTGCCGCTATTACATGCCTAACTGGGCACATTGGCCTGACTTGGTCGGCCTGCTACAAGCTACATCAGATATTCTGACTGAAGCTGGCATTATTGACGACGATATGTGGATCACAAGTTATGATGGATCTGAAATCGTAGGGGTAGACAAAAATAATCCGCGGGTTGAGATCGATATTATAGAAGCGCAGCCGCCACATGTGATCCATGAAATATGGAATAGGAGGAAGGTAAATGGAAATAACAAGTAACGATCAACGATCATTTATGGAATTGCTTTATAAATTAGGCGTCCGGTATATCGCCACCGACACATGGGGATATACATTCGGGCAAAGTGTAAAGCCGGAAATAAATTATCTAGGTCGATTTGAACGTTTAACAGGTCGGGAAGCAGTGGCGATCGATCTTGAAAGATTTAAGGATCTAATCCCTGCAAATAATATATTCGGAATGGTAGATCTTACACAGTACCTTCATAAAGTGGATTGGTCTAAAGTCCCGATCGACACGCATGTACTTGTAAGCAGTGATGGTAAGGGGTGGTACCGCCGACATTTTGCAGGTGTACGTGATGGCGAGATTAAGGCTTTCCTTCAGGGCCTTAGCTCCTGGACTGCTGGTGACGATCCAACGAATGTATGCACTTATAAATTTGTTAAATTAGTGAATGAGGAGGCCCTAAATTATGTCTGAAAATAAAGAAATTCCAAATAGAGACGGTTATGTAACTTTTTATCTAGGTAATAAAAAGATATTTGCAGATCTTGAAGAAGGCGGAAT
>CAJZEE010000067.1 GCA_915066865.1 uncultured Veillonella sp. | reverse complement strand
TAAGGATAATGATAATACATTATTTAATAGTGGACATATTTTATGCTGAGTTTTGTTGAATATATATTATAAATGATAATATATTATCCGTTGTATTTATAATTTTAGATGTAGGGAGGAATAGTAAACGATGAAAAGCAAACAAGTTGCATTATCATTGGCAATACTACTTGCGTTAGGCACGGGAACTGTATTACATGTAGAAGCACAAGGAAATCCGACAGAGTATTCACGTCACTTTGGTGATGAAAACACGGTTACCAGTGACCATAGTTTAGCAGTAGGTTTCAGAAATACGGTATCCGGTTCATATTCAACTGCTGTAGGACAGTCTTCTACCGCATCTGGTGAGACTTCACTAGCTATCGGACGAAGTGCACAGGCAACTGCTAATAATACCAATGCTATTGGTCGGAGTGCACGAGCAGAAGGTGAAAATGCTACTGCAATAGGCCATGGATCAGTTTCTTCAGGGCGTAATTCAAATGCCTTTGGTTCATCCGCTAAAGCATCTGCTGAAGCTTCTACAGCGGTTGGCAATAGTACAAAGGCTAGTGGTATTTCAAGTACCGCTACTGGATTTAATGCTGAGGCATCTGGTAATTTCTCTTCAGCATATGGTAATGATGCTAGAGCAAAGGGAAATCGTTCAGTAGCCGTTGGATATAATGCAAAAGCTGAAGAGAGTGCAACTGCTGTAGGTAATAATGCTAATGCTGGTGCTGCAAATGCTGTTGCACTAGGTTCAGGTAATACGATTACTGCACGTGGTGGAGTTGGAATTGGTAGCAGTAATTCTGTTTCTGGCATTGATTCTGGTGCTTTTGGGGTTAGTAATAACGTAGCACAAGCAAATACATATGTACTGGGTAGTAATGTGACGTCGACACAAGGAAATAGTGTTCTCTTAGGCAATGCATCTACCGATAGAGCTGCCACAACAGAAACACAAGCTAATATAAATGGTATTAACTATTCCGGCTTTGCCGGGGTAGGGTCAGCTCGTAACGGCGTTACGAGTGTTGGTGCATCTGGTAAAGAACGTCAGGTGATTAATGTAGCATCTGGGAAAGTATCTTCTGATAGCACGGATGCTATAAATGGTAGTCAATTATATGCAGTAGCAAATACAGTGGGCGGAATTCTTAATAATCACAATACATTAATTCAAAATAATATTAATGAAATCGATAAAAATAAAGAAAAAATTGCCGACAATGAACGAAAATTAAAAGATCATACAGATGTCTTACAAAAACATGAAGATATTTTAAATGGACATAGTCAAGAATTAGAAAAACATAATAAATTAATTGTAAATCATGATAATCAAATTACTCGTTTAACTAAAGAAAATCTTCGTCAAGATGCTGATTTACTTCGTCATGAAGATCAAATTCAAAATCATGACATTCAATTAAAAAATCAAACTGAACGTATGAATAATCAAGAAAAACGTATTGACAATCAAGATAAGCGTTTAGATTATTTAGATAATCGTGTTGATAATCATGATGCTCGAATTGAAAATCATAGTGAGCGTATCGAAAGTCATGAACGTCGTATTGAATATAATAAGACTTTAGCCACAGAAGCATTAAAAGAAGCTAAAAAACATACTAGTATTTCTGCAGGTAATAATGTAACTGTAACTACAAGCACAAATGCTGCTGGTGGTACTGATTACAAAGTATCTGTAGATAAAGTTAAATTTGGTAATGTTTCTTTGGACAATAAAGGTCTAAATAATGGTGGCAATAAAATCACTAATGTAGCCGATGGTGAAGTATCCGCTACATCTAAAGATGCCGTTAACGGTAGCCAATTGTATCAAGCTACTAGCGGTATTAGTAATGGTGTGAACCTATTAAATAGCAAAATAGGAAAAGTTGGTGCTGGTGCGGCTGCATTAGCGGCTATTCATCCATTGGATTTTGATCCTGATGATAAATGGAATTTTGCGGCTGGTTACGGTAACTATGCCGGTGAAAATGCGATGGCATTAGGTGCTTTCTACAGACCAAATGAAGACACTATGTTCAGCGTAGCTGGATCCATGGGTAACGGTGAAAACATGGTCAATGCCGGCGTTTCTTTGAAATTAGGTCAAAAAAATGGTGTATCTACTTCTAGAGTAGCTTTGGCTAAAGAGGTTCAGGACTTAAAGGCCATTGTAAAAGCCCAAAATGTAGAGATTCAACAAATGAAGGCATCCATGGGAATGGCACCTCAGTATGACAAGAAAGATGTGAACTTCCCTGATGTACCGGCTAATCATTGGGCTTATGAATATGTAAAAGACTTGGCTGATAAAGGTCTTGTTGAAGGTTATCCTGATGGCGAATTTAAAGGCGATCGTACGATGACTCGTTATGAGTATGCTGCGATCATTTACCGTGCTTTACAATTGGGTGCTCCAATTGATGGTAAAATGGGGCGTGCGATTAACGAATTTAATCCTGAATTGGCTCGTCTTCGTGACTTGGATCGCATTCGTGTGGATCGAATCTCTGGTAAAGACAATGATCGTCATAAGGTAGAACGACTTCGTGTAAACAATAAAGACAATAAGCAAACTAATGATTACAGAGATGTTTATGGTAGTCATATCGAGCGTAATGCGAAGTAATTACTTGTCATGAATTAACCTTTTAAACTAAAAGGAAGACAACAAAATAGTTCTTGTATAAACTAAAGAAAAAACAAGGGGCTGTAACAAAACAGCCCCTTAACCTAAACAAGCTATTAGTTGATTTTAGATGATCAACTAATAGCTTGTTTCTGTATTTCTAAGCAAAAAAGGCCCCGAAGGGCCCTTTTCGTTGGTATAATTAAATTATGAACAAAAACCATACCAATAAACCTAATTATACCAAACTAGTAATGCCTCGCCAACTAGTTTTACCATTGGATTATGGCATTTTGATAAAAGAAACAGCGCCTGTGCGGTTACTTGATGCTGTATTGGAGGAATTAGACTATAAAGAGTTACAGCATTTGTATTCTCCTAAAGGGAGAAAATCTAAAGTGCCACCGCATATTCTGTTCAAAATTTTTGTCTATGCTATGTCCAACGGCGTGTATTCTACACGTATGATACAACAACAATGCGAAGAAAATATTAATTATATGTGGCTTCTTCAAGGCTATTCAGTCCCAAGTCATATGACATTCCAACGATTTTTTGCTCGTTGTACGCTAGATATCTTAATGAATCTGTTTTCACAGTTGATGAAAGCTATTAACAGACATGATACCTTAACATTTAATGAAGTCTTTATTGATGGAACTAAACTAGAGGCTAATGCCAACAAGTACACATTTGTCTGGAGAAAAACAGTGCAAAAAAGACTAGATACATTACCCTCTAAATTAGCTATATTAAAGAAAGACATCTGGAATGAATTAGGGTTAGATACCCATTGTATGAATGATGAATATATATATACCTTCCTAGCTAAAGAAATTGAAGTACAACATATGGAGCTCGTACAAGGAAAAGGTAAGCATAAAACACCATTACAACGATTGTATGAGCGAGCAGAAGCTTTATATGAGAAGCGCAAAGAATACGAACAGCAGTTGTATATTATGGGTGAACGCAACAGTTATTCTAAAACAGATCATGATGCGACGTTTATGCGTATGAAGGAAGACCATATGCGTAATGGACAGCTTAAACCTGCCTACAATGTACAATTAGCTGTTCATTCTGAATATATTATGGGCATTGGTGTATTTTCTAAATCCAACGATACGAATACCTTAATTCCATTTATACAGCAATTAGAAGAGATCCATAGGCACCGATTCACATATGTGGTAGCTGATGCTGGTTATGATAGCCATGAGAACTTAACTTGGTTAAAGAACAACCATTACCTATCTTGTATAAAGCCCCAATATTACGAAAAAGCGAAAACTAGAACTTGGACCAAGGATATTAGCAAAGCTCGTAATATGGAGTATATACCTGAAGAAGATGCATTTACATGTGCAAAAGGACGTAAATTAAAATATGCCTTCACGCGTAAGGCGGAAAACAAAACAGGATTTGTATCTGAGCGAAAGGTATATATTTGTGAGTCTTGTAACCGATGCGGATACAAAAAGGAATGCCAACGGTATGTAAAACGAACGACAGAAAATCCAGTAAAAAGAATTGAGATTACACCTGCGTATGATGCCGTACTGGCAGAGAACCAAGATAGATTACTCAGTGGTACAGGCATTCAATTACGAATGAACCGTTCCATTCAAGTAGAAGGCGCATTTGGTGTGTTAAAACAAGATCTTGGATTTAGACGATTGTTACACCGTGGTAGTGGAAACGTGCATAAGATGTTATATCTATTGTCCATGGGATTCAATCTAGCAAAATTACATAACAGAATACAAGCGGGTCGAGTTAATACAACATTATTTACTGCAAAACAAACTGCTTAAACCAAGAAATTTTTAAATAGGCCTAGCGGCCTATTTAAGTGCGCCTAAAAACAAGAAACACCAAGAAAACATAAGATTGTACAAATCTAATTTTCTTGGTGTTTCTTATATTTTAAAGGGACTGCAACTAGAATGCGGTAAAACCGCATTCTGTTACAGCCCCTTCATCTAGCGGATAGTTGAGTTAATAACAATCTGCACTTTCAGAAATTAGAAATTATGATCCTTTTCTGGAGTGCAGATTATAGTCAACTATCCGCTATTTTATTGTTTTGTTCAATTAATTACATTATTGATGGCGTTATTAAAATGATTTTTTACCTAGTGTAGGGTGGCTACAACGTTTTAGTGTTAGGGTATCAATCATATGGACTGCTTCGTCCAATGTAATATCTTCGCGCTTCGTTGGTGTTTCTAGGACTGCTAACGGATGCTCCGTGCCTACCTCACCAGAAGGCAAGTAAATATATTCTTGGTTAACATTGTCACCAAAGATATAGCCAGCTTGTAAATGTTCTTTATGAATGCGACTCATGGTCTCTCCTTAAATAATTTGCTTTAGCTTAAAATCTAGATAGTCTGCAGATACCAACTCTAGTTTTGTCGTACTAAATTCCTTTGGAATCCGGTTAAAAGAAATTTGATCGTGTAAGTGACCAAAAATGCAGATATCTACGTTATATTGCTCCATGAGATCCGTAAAGCCCGAAGGTGCGTTGGACTCGTTGAATGGAGGGTAGTGTAGCAACAATAACTTTGTTACAGGAATATTTTCTATATCTATACTTAAATCAGATGTTGATGATAAATAGGCCGTTGCCTTATCCATTTCCTGTAGTGCTGCTTCGGTACGCATCACTTCTCTATCGTAAATGGATTGGTCCGTTTCTGGGGAGAAGTGGGAGTCTCCAGGACAGAGGTAGGCACGTGTTCCACCAAATGCAATAAGGCGCGGACCTTCTTCGGTTTGGATGACTTCTGCGGTGCCGTGACCTTGTATAAAGGTAATAGCGTCACCCATGAGATTATGCATCTTGTTTGCTGATGCCCACCAATAATCATGGTTGCCACGAATCATATATTTTTTACCAGGTAAAGATGCAATTTCTTGTAAATCGCAGGCAGCTTCATCGAGACGGAGCGCCCAGCTCATGTCACCTACAAGAAAGACGATGTCTTCGTTGGTTACATTGGTATTCCAATGCTCTTTGATGCGGGCCCAGTGATCATTCCAGTGAGGGCCAAAAATATCCATCGGCTTTGTTGGAGGATTGCCAGATAGATGGAGGTCGCCGATGGCAAATACTTTCATAAAAATCCTTTCAAATATGTATGGTTAAACCATATATAAAATTATATATCAAATTATGTACGGTATATGGTTAGAGCTATTTAGTAGCTTGAAAATAAGGCGTAATATCGTGCTTGATTTTAGCAGCTCGTCCCTCATCACAAGTTTGAGGAATTTTGTAGCCTACATAGAGGGGCGTCGTTACATAACGCGCCACTACCTTGATGTAATCATAGCCGTCCTCAAGATTATATACAAAGTAATTATAGGACTGGCTAAAGTTTGCTACACTATGCAATACATAGCGCAGAATTTGCTGTAGTCGAAGGGCTACAGCACGAACCGGCGCATCTGGTTTGAAGCGAATATTGTACTCAAAGAACCCAATAATCGGATGGGTAGACAAGGTGATGCGTACATCTTGATCCTCGTGCAAGAGCCAACCCTCCATATTTTGGGCCGTAATATCTTTGTGATAATCGTAATTCTCAAGGCCTATAATCTGGCTGTGTGGATGGCGAATAGAACCGCCGGACATATAGCCGTAATTCTTGAAGAACAGTACGGATTTAAACTCTTTACGCTGACGAGTTTCGCGCCACTTATCGAGGCCAAACTGGAGAATGTGGGCTGCTTCGTCTGTAGGTAAGGTAGAAAACTCGCCTTCGTCAGTTTCCGTTTCAATAATAACGGTAGGCCAAGTTTTTTCTAAGACTGGATATTTGTTCATGAGCCATATAATATGACCTGATGTATCTAGGATATCCGTTAATTTGGAACGATCGCAGAAGGGACAACGCACTTGTTCATTGCGAATATTGACGGGCTTTGTGCGCCCTAATTCGATATTAAATCTAAGTGGTTTGTTCATCTAGTGCCTCCTTCCTTGCAAGAAAATCTATATTCTTAATCATACCACAACTAAGGCATTCGTACATAAAATAATGGTATAATAATAGAGTGTTATTTTTATGATTAAGGAGGTCCCATGAAACCGACGACGCTAGTATTTCCCATTGATGAACAAAATCGTATACTGCTAGGTCGTAAAAAACGTGGTTTTGGGGCCGATAAATATAATGGTTTCGGCGGTAAACTGGATGATGGTGAAAGTTTCAGAGCGTGTGCCATTCGCGAACTATTTGAGGAATCTGGCCTTCAAGGACGTGTCGAAGACTTAGAATGTGTAGCGGCTTTTGATTTTCAATTTCCTTTTGATGAAAGCTTAACGCACGTGAGTTATGTGTATTTCTTGCGTGCTTTCACAGGCGATGTAGAGGAAACAGACGAAATGGAGCCTCATTGGCTAGAACCAAATCAAATTCCTTATGAACATATGTGGGATGGTGACCGCAGATGGTTGCCGATGTTGTTAGAAGGTAAGAAATTAAAAGGACCTATCGTGTTTGGACGAGATAATAATATGGTGGATAAGATGGATTTGACCACTGTTGATACCGTTCTTGAAAGCGAACACTTGGCGCGCATCGATCTGTATATTAATGGATGATGAATGTACGATTTGTTACAATTTAACGTTAAAATCGTTATCTGGTGGGGATTGGAGTATAAAATAGGGATTATGTAGCCGTGAAAGTGGTACTAGACTCCTAAATTTATAATATATTGAGGTAATATGACTGATAAAAAGAACCCAAAGTGGGTGCCACAGCTATTGGTGTGGTATGATGTGCATAAACGGGAGTTGCCGTGGCGCGATTGTGGGGACCCTTATAAGATTTGGGTTTCCGAGGTGATGAGCCAGCAGACGCGCATTGAGGCTATGAAGCCCTATTATGACAACTGGATGCGTCTATTCCCAACTTTGGAGGATTTGGCAAAGGCCTCCGAAGATGAGGTGGTTCACGCCTGGCAAGGGCTTGGCTATTACAGTCGTGCTCGTAATTTACGGCTCGGTGTAAAGGATGTTGTTGAAAATTACGGTGGCATCGTGCCTCACGATCGTAAGACCATGGAGTCACTAAAGGGCGTAGGTTCTTATACGGCTGGGGCCGTACTATCTATGGCGTACAACGAACCAGAAGCGGCTGTAGATGGCAATGTATTGCGTATCTATGCTCGTTTATATCGCATCTTTGACGATATTTTAAGCACTAAGGGTAAAAAGACTATTACGGCCATCGTGGAGGAGACTTTGCCTCACGATCGACCTGGTGATTTTAACCAAGCCTTGATGGACTTTGGCTCTGCTGTGTGCATTCCAAAAACGCCGCGTTGTGGGGAATGTCCTATTGTAAATATGTGCGCTGCCTATCAACATGAAGATACAGATAAACTGCCTGTGCGCATCAAGAAAACAAAGGTAGTAGAGGTGCCTTTATTCGTGGGCATCTTGAATTATAAAGGCTATTATTTGTTGCATAAACGGCCGAATCGTGGACTTTTACGATCCATGTGGGAATTTCCATCTGTGGAAATGGTATCTGCCTTTGAGGACGGAGAACGAGGCCTTGAGGAATTAGTTCAGGACCTTGGCTTTGAGTTATCTTTGCAACCAGTACTTGTGAAAGAAATAACACATATTTTCTCTCACCGAAAATGGTTTATGAAAGCATTCCGCGGTGATTTAACGTACACAGGGAATGCGAATAATATATCGATTGCAGATATCCAACAGCAATTGCCAAAGGACTGGATGCTCATCAAGCGCGATGAGTTCTCCGACTATGTTTGGGCGGGTCCTCATGGTAAATTGACGGAAATCGCAAAATAATTTGTAGGAGCAATGAATGAGAATTCTATTTAATATTATTTTTTCTGCCATCCTCGTAATAGGGTTGGTAGGATTTTGGGCTCTATTCCTCAACTTGTGGAAGCCCAAAAAGAAATGGCCTGCCTGGGTGGGCTATATAATCATTATCGGTGCGTGGTTTGCTGCTATCCGATACTATATACTCAATCAAGTGGATTTATATGGTACGATGTACTATCCTTTGATGAATATGTTCCGTACCGAAAGCTACGGATTCCTCTTTGGCGTATTTCTAGCGATTCCTGTATTTATCATACTTAGTCTATTATATTGGACAATCAATAAGATTTGGGGCAAAACACCAGAGGAAAATAGAACGGGGCGTCGCGCCTTCTTTAGAACTGCTGCAACTATAGTGCCGTTGGCTACTATCGGTGGCTCTAGCTATGCTGCCTTTGCGGGTCAACAAGAGGTAGTGGTAACTCATGAAAGCTTTGGCTACACGAACCTACCACCTGGGTTGAAAAACTATAAAATTGTACAACTTAGTGATATTCATATAGGACCGAGTATCGACTTAGATGACTTTGATGAAATCCTGAAATTAGCGCTTTTACAAAAACCTAATCGCGTTGTTATCACTGGTGACCTCATTGATAAGCTTGCATGGTTGCCGCAAGTCTGTGAAAGACTAACAACCTTTGCAAAACAAATCCCAGATGGCGTTGACTTTATCTTGGGAAATCACGAGTATCATCACGATGTAAATAAGGTACTGGATTCACTTAAACGAAATACACCTATGAATATTCTCGTGAATAGTAATATTCAAATCATGGGTGGTAAACAACCTGTATATATTGCGGGCGTTGCGTACGATAACGATCGTAAAAAGGATAACCGAGAAGCGATGATTAATAAAGCTTTGTCTGGCATTCCGGACTATGCCTTTGTTATCCTATTGGCGCATCACCCTGAATTCTTCGAAGAATCTATTGAACGTAAAATTCCATTGACTCTATCTGGTCATACACACGGAGGTCAAATCGTATTCATGGGCATGCCCTTAGTACCAACGGGCACACCATATACAAAAGGTCGCTATGTAGAAGAACAAAGCGTGTGCTACGTTAATAACGGCACAGGCCACTGGTTCCCAATTCGTATCAACTGCCCACGAGAAATTACAGTCATTACATTCTTTGATGGAGTGGCGTAATAACTAGAAAACCCCGATACATAATGTATCGGGGCTTTTTCCGTTTATTTGAGGTATGAGAGGATGTTACAGATATGTCATAGAGATGAGAGAGATTTTATTTCATGCGAACTGCTTCAGCAAATTCGTCTTCGGTCATTAGTTTTTCTTCCAAGATGATTTCTTTAATAGAGCAACCGCGTTTGTACGCTTCTTTTACCACCTTAGCGCTCTTATCGTAGCCGATATATGGTGTTAAGGATGTAGCAATCATGAGGGATTGTTCTACGAAGAAGTTGAGTTTTTCAGGTACAAATTCTACACCGTCGATACAGTGTGTAGTGAACGAATTCATAGCATCTGCAAGGAGGCGACAGCTTTCAACAAAGTCATAGATCATGATAGGCATGTACACGTTCAATTGGAATGCACCGCTACCTGCACAGAGTGTCATAGTCGTATTATGGCCGAATACTTGGGCGCATACCATGGTCAAGGCTTCACATTGTGTAGGATTTACCTTGCCTGGCATGATGGAGGAGCCCGGTTCGTTTTCAGGAAGATGCCATTCGCCATAGCCACAGCGAGGGCCAGAGCCTAAGAAACGAACATCATTAGCGATTTTGAATAGTGTAGTAGCTAACGTATTGAGTGCCCCGTGAGCCATCATGAACGCATCTTTGAGGGCAAGTCCTTGGAATTTGTTGTTCTTCACGCGGAATGGAGCGCCTGTTACCTCTGGTAATATAGTTTCCATAACGTCTAGATAGCCTTTAGGCGTGTTCACACCTGTACCAACGGCAGTACCGCCGAGGGCTACGTCGAGGAGGTGGTCAGCATTTTGAAGGAGCATAGTTTTGGCAGTTTTTAGGCCGTCCACAAAGGCGCTAATTTCTTGATCTACCATGATAAAAGTAGCATCTTGTAGGTGGGTACGACCAACTTTTTGCAAGCCTTTCCCTTTTTTTTGCAATTTTTCAAAGGATTCGATAAGGCCGTCCAATGCAGGAATTACGCGTTTTGTAATTTCAAAGTACGCACAGATATGCATTGCCGTAGGGAATGTATCATTTGTACTTTGGCCGCGGTTTACATCGTCGTTAGGATGAAGCGGATTGCTTTCATCTAACTGTTTAGCCCGGTGAGCGATTACCTCGTTCACATTCATGTTAGTTTGTGTGCCAGAGCCTGTTTGGAATACGGTTAACGGAAATTCTTCATCCCATTTGCCGTCCACGATTTCATCTACTACTTGAGCGATGAGTTTCGCTTTTTCCTCAGTTACTGCGCCACACTTTGCATTGGTTAAAGCACATGCTTTTTTGACAAGCGCAAGCGCTTTGATTTGTTCAATAGGGATGCGGTGGTCACCGATCTTGAAGTTATTGAACGAGCGTTGCGTTTGAGGTCCGTAAATTCGTCTAGCGTCGACTTCGACTGGTCCCATTGAATCATATTCAATTCTTGTTTCCATAATGTTTACAACCTCCTTAAAAGACATGCCGACCCTACTGTCGGTACTTTAATTATATAAAATCCTGTATATTTGTATAGAATAAAAGAGAATGATTTCTATTTTCATATAATTGGTAGCTGTATATGCATAATGCGAATATAAGAAAGGGGACGCATATTGCGCACTCCTTTTCCCCATACCTTTATGATTTCAATCTATATGTAAGATTGATAATGAGTTATATGTAGAAAAATTATAAATTAAATATTTCATTTGGTGAATAATGAAAGGTCTATTCTTAGGGTAAACGATTAGGTATATATTAGCGTGGGGGTCCTCCAAAAACGACTTAGCGGCCCTGCGAAGCAGGGTGGGTGGCTTTGGAGGCTTTTGGAGGGCTACCACGCTTAATAAAGTATTTTGGATACAGAATAGACCTTTCAAGATATTTGTGGGAAAACTTAAATTTATAATTTTCATATGTATACATTATAAATGTCGCATATATATTGAAATCATCGCTTTAACACGATAAAATGGAAGTAGCTTAGTATATTGTTTTAAGTTTATGATTTCACAGAGGAGGTAAGTACTTATGAAACATGACTTTACGAGCCATGACCTTCATCTGCCGGAACTGACGTTACGTGGGATGCTACTTGGTGCATTGATTACTGTTATTTTTACAGCATCTAACGTATATCTCGGTTTGAAGGTAGGTTTGACGTTCTCGTCATCCATTCCGGCAGCTATTATTTCAATGGCAATTTTACGGTTCTTCAAGGATTCTAATGTTCTTGAAAATAACATGGTACAAACGCAGGCTTCTGCGGCTGGGGCCATGTCTCCCCATCTCTTTTTTTTTCTACGTTTTCTCCTACTTGC
>CAJZEE010000066.1 GCA_915066865.1 uncultured Veillonella sp. | reverse complement strand
ATTTTTATGATCCTATGTTCTTAGAAAGAGAAGGTGCTGCAGATACATCTTCTAAAATTTCAGATCCATTTACGCTATGTATTCAACAATACATGGAAGAATATGGGGATGTATTGATAGAGGAAGCAAAGCCAGAACCGATTTCAATTCATACCCTATTAAATGACGAAGCATTAGCTAGAGTTAAATCTTATGCATTAATGTTAAGAGAAGAAGGGGAACCTATAAATAAGGATGGCGCAGCCCTCGTATATACGGTATATGGCATTTCTAAAGTTGATGTAGCTACCTTTACAAGCCTTCTATTACCACTCATAGAACAATGGTATAGTGAGGAAGATTCCGCTAATTCAGAAGAAGATGAAACATCTGATTCAGATTCTGATGTAACGGATAACGACAATATGCTAGAATCTTTGATTTTAGATAACCCAGATTTTTTAGACGCAGAATTTAATGAGCCTACATCTGATATGGAATATATGGATTTAGGACGATAAGACCAGGAGGTAACGCATGGCAAGACCACAAACAATGGCTAGTTTAGAAGCAAAAGAGGAATTAACACTCAAACAAATTCAAGAATTAGAAGAAAAATTACGTGCTAAAAAAGCGCAACTTAAAAAGGTACAAACACAAACCTTAACCGCTTCTAATAAGAAATTTAAAGAGTATGGCCTTGATTTAAAAAACGCTGCACTCGCTGTAGGTATTGCGGAAACGATTGCAACATTAATTAAAGAAGGTACTACTTCCATAGAAGAAATAGAAGCTATGGGATCTACTGTTTTACAAAAAGAAAGAGAAGCAGCTGCTATCAATACAGCTACTTCTGCAGAAGAACATGAGTAATAGTTATGTAAAAACCTTTTTAGGGCCAAATATACTGCCCTATTTTGATGATGATGATACAGTAGAAATTTATACCAATAGAAACAGCCTGTGGATTGATTCCTTTAGTAAAGGCCGATTAGATACAGGTATCAAAATCGATGATCAAACTATAGAAGGTGTTATTTCAGCTGTTGCTGGTGAAGTTCAAGTAACCATAGAGAATAGATTATCTGCTAACTATGAACCATTAAATTGCCGTTTTCAAGGGCAATTTAGCAGAAATATAACTGATCATCCATCATTTACATTTCGTAAACGTGCCAAAAAACTAATTACACTCGATATGTATTTAGAGCAAAACAGAATTACACAAGCACAATATGATTTTCTGATACAAGCGATGGCAGAACGAAAAAATATTGTAATTGCTGGTGGTACATCTAGTGGTAAAACTACCTTTGCACAAGCTATTTTACAAGAAATAGCGATTCGCCATCCTAAAGATCGTATTGGAATATTAGAAGATACGCCAGAAATTAAAGTAGAATTTAATGATTTCTTTGATTTTCACACATCAAAAGGCGATCATAAAAACCCGCCGTATACACTAGATGACGCCTTGTTTGATTCTTTACGTATGACTCCAGATCGGTTAGTTGTCGGGGAAGTGCGTGATTCTGCAGCGTATACGGTGATGGATGCCTGGAATACGGGCCATAATGGTGGTATTTTAACCATTCATGCGAATAGCCCTAAATTAGTACTGAGAAGAATCCATGATCTAATTCGTATGCGGTATGAAAAAGGGGAATTTAATTCTATGATAGGCGATTCCGTTGACATTGTTGTGTATATGGCTAAAGTAGGCGATATATCAAGAAAAGTACATTCCATCATATCGGTTAAAGGATATGATGAAACAGAAAAAAAATATATTACAGTAAATGAGTGCGTAGAAGGGTAACAACCCCCTACCGCCAGCCCCCAGTCTTGGGGGCGTTGGTCAAATTCGCCATGCACCGATTATCGATACCGCTTTGCTTGTATCGAAATCGTTACATAGTGAATTTCTAAAGTATTCAGCGTACAAGAGAGGTATATATGATGAAACACATTGAAAACTATATAGTAAACAAAACTACAGCTGCATTTGTTGCATTAATGGCTATGTCTAATACAGCACTAGCTGCTGGTGGTGGATTAAGTAGCTGGACAATAGCAACAAAATTAAAGGAATTAGGTGAATGGTTTATTTCTGATGTGGCATTACCAATTGGCGTATTAGGAATCATTGGTCTTGGTATTGCCATTATGAGAGGAAATGCAGGACAATTTACAGGACAAGCTGTAAGAACCGTTGCAGGTCTATCGTTGATTGCTGCCGCTGGCGCAATTGCGGCATGGATTATCGGTAAATAATATGAGAAACGAAAATTTAGAAGCTAGAATGCACCGATCCTTAACTAAACCTATGACTTGGGGCGGCTTACCAAGAAACGTATTTTTATTATTTGTTCTCATAACCATTCTAATTTTTATCTTGCTACGCAATACAATCGGTATCGCTATCATTATTAATGGTATCGCCTGGTTTGGTTGTAAATACGCAACAACAAAGGATCCACAATTTTTTGACATCATCTGGAATCATATAAAAAACGATAAAGGGATGTATAAATCAGAATAAACTAAGAGAGGAGTTTGTATATATGGAACTACATAAACAAAAGAAAGAATCGAATGTATGGATTAAGGATTATGTACCCTGGTTCCATATTGATGAACACAATATTGTGTTTAATACAAACGGTAGTTTTCAAATTACCTTTTCCTTCTCTGGTATAGATTTTACAAATGCAACCATCAATGATATGGATATGTTCATAGGTGGCCTTAATAACGCTATTAAAGGCCTTCCAGAAGGCTATACCGTATACTTTGAATTACAACGTAATGTGGTTCATAAATTCCAGCCGTCAACATTCAAATCTAGTTTATTATCTTTTATCGAATCCAAACGGGAAGAATACTTTAATAAACAAAATTTTTACGAATCAAAAACATATTTAACTCTACTCTATAAACCATCTACTGATATGTTTGAACAGATGTTAAAAACGCTAGATCAGTTTGATACTAAAGGATTTAAAGATATTGCATCCATGTTTGGTAAAGGCAATAGTGATTTTGATGAAAAGCGTATTAAAGCTTTACAACAACAGCTCTATATCTACGCTTCCGATTTACAAAAAACAGCTTCTTTGTTTATGCAAATGCTATCCATGTTTATGGATACTATTCAACCATTAACTAAAGAAGAAACCTTAACGTATCTACATTCACAAGTCAGTCCATACACACAAAAAATCTCTGGTAATTATGATGATTTTTTAAGCTATTATCTATGTGATAGCAGCTTTATCGGTGGTGCGGTACCTACTCTTGGTGATTATTACTTAGGTATTGTATCAATTATTGATTTCCCTAAATTCACATCCCCATTTATTATGGCTTCATTACACAACTTGAAAAGTGAATTTAGATATGTAACACGATACATTACATTAACTAGGGAAGAAGCTATCAAACACTTAAAATCTCAAGAAAAGAAATTCGTACAACAGGCCAAAGGTCTAGGTACGATGGTTCTTGATAAATTAAGAGGTACTGAAAGCTATGATATTGATACACAAAGTATCAAGGACGCCACCGATACCATCGCATTTTATGAAAATGTCGCTTCTGATAATGTATCTGCAGGCTATTTTACAGGTTCTGTAGTGTTATATAACAAAAACAAACAAACATTAGAAGAAGATATAGAAAAAGTACTGACATTGATTCATAAACCAGGGTTTATTGCTCGAAAAGAGTATACAAACATTGAAAATGCGTTCTACTCCTCTATTACAGGCTGCTACCAGTACAATATCAGATCCTATCTAATGAAAAGTAGTAACTTCATTCATTGTAGCCCTCTATACACTAAATGGATGGGCGATAAAGAAAACGAATTCTTTAAAGAAAAAGGCTATCAATGTACTAACGCCTTGTATCAAGGGGTTAGTGCTGGTAATGTTCCATTTTACTTAAATCTACATCAAAAAGATATTGGCCATACATTAATTATCGGGCCTAATGGTTCTGGTAAATCGGTACTCCTTAACACGATTGAAGCGAATTATTTCAAATATGATAATGCCAAAATATTTGTATTTGATAAGGCTGCTTCTTGTAAAGTGTTATGTAAAGCGATCGGTGGCAACTTCTATAACTTATTGGTTGATACAGATTCCCTTAACTTCCAACCACTCGCAAATATCGGTTTTGATAGTAATAATCGTTGGAATACAGAAATGCAGTGGACTTATAACTGGTTATGTGATTTCTTCCAAAAAGATGGCGATAAAATTTCTGAAACACAGAAAACGATCATCAGTAATGCCTTAGAACGTGTTGCCTTATTACCAAAAGAACAACGAACCATTTCAGCTTTACAAGTTTTAATGAATGATTATGACTTAAAAGAACGATTAACAATCATGACTGAAAAAGGCGTGTACGGTAACTTATTTGATAATACAGAAGATAAGTTCGGTACAGGTAACTTCCAGGTATTTGAAATGGAAGAATTAATGGCCAATAAACAAATTATGGCTACTACACTTAGTTATATGTTCCATAAAATCACCATGCAGCTTACAGGTGAATATCCAGCATTAATCGTACTTGATGAATCCTGGTTATTCTTAGATAATCCAATCTTCAAGGAACAAATTCGATCATTCCTTAAAGATTTACGTAAAAAAAATGCAGCCGTTGTGATGGCCACACAAAACTTAACGGATTTAAAAGAAGATATGATTAACGTTATCGTAGAAAACGTGCATACCCGTATCTTCTTACCTAACAATGCTGCTACTGCAAAAACAGTAAAACCATTGTATGAAAACTTTGGATTAAATGATGTAGAAATTGATACAATCAGAAGTTTACAGCCAAAACGGGATTATTTCTATTCTTGCCCTACAGGACGGGCCATCTTCCGCTTAGATCTGCAGCCCATAGAAATTGCTTTCTATGGGGCTACTTCTAAAGATGATCAGCTTAAAGTAGAGCAGCTTAAACATTTATCTACATCAGATTTCATTGAAACCTGGATTGAATATAAAGAACGGATTTTTAACAAGCCTTTAATGTAGAAAGGAATTAGCCACCTATGAAAGCACCAGATGGTATAGCATTAATGAATCGATTAAAAGATCTATTACAAACATCTAAAAAGGCAAAAATAACAGCAGCTGTTGTAACATTCATGATGGTTACTACCTCTGCTAGTGCCTTATATTCAGTACGTGATGTGGCCGTATATAGAAAACTGGTACAACAAATACAGCAATATAAACAGATGATTGAACAAAATAAGGATCTATTAATGATGAAAGGCCTAGAAATTCTAGGCCTGGATAAAAAAATCATTAAACCAATCAATGATGAAGTCGATAAAGCGAATGACAAACTAAATAAAAAGTTTGATAAATTGAACTCTTTATTGAATGGTAAAAAAGATGGTAAAGAAGTAACGGCAGAAGAAGCAATTAATACTGAATTTATTGATTTATCTAAGACAGACACCGATAAAATTACACCAGATTTAGTAGCTAATTCGATTGTATCTAATAACCATAAACTAGAAGTGTTGAATAAAGAAATCATTGATCAAATGACTGCCATTCAAGAAGCCCAGGTACTGCAGCAAGAACGCATGAAAAAATTAATGCAATTAGCAGAACAAAATAAAGGCTTAAAAGGTAGTATTGATATTAACAATGAAATTAAGCAGGAACAGCTATTAGCCCAGCAATATAGTAACCAAATTGATGCCTTAACCGCTAAAAAACAATCCTTAAATCAAACGGTAGAGAGAATCAATGAACGTAACTCGGCAGCCTTAGCCGTTCGTTCCTGGAAAGAATTAAATTCTACACAAGCAAAAGCGAAAGCATTTATAGAATCCAAAGAACGATAAAAGGAGTACACATTATGAATATGTCTAGTCAAGGATTCCTTGATGATTTTGCCAAGATGATACTTGCACATTGCGCTACGGCCGTAGATAACTTACTACCCCCTGTATTAGGGTTAATGGCCGTTATGCTTATGTGGAACATCATCACAAATTGGGATCTATACTGGGGTAAACAAGATTATAGTAAACTAATCCCCTTGTTAGTTACAGCTACTTTCTTTGTATTCTTAGCGAATTCATGGGGATTTGTACTCGATACGGTCTATCAATTTGGTAGTGAAGTAGCGATTACTGCGAGTGCAAAAGGCGGAACAAATGGACCTGCCATCGATAATAATAAATTTTTAACTACGATTACCCCTTCTATGATTGTCAATGAAGGGATTGATAATGCCATTATTGTATTTAATGGCCATGTGTTAGGTATAACGCCTAGTAAAGTAGAGAACGATAATGAACAAGAAAGTGATGTTACTAAACAAATTGCTAAAATAATGAAAGCAGGAATTAGTGGTAATGTGATGAGCGGTTTAATTTATGCCTTCATCACCCTCTTACTCTTTGGCTTTATTGCGATTTCGTATCTCTATACAGTATTAGAATTTTTTATCATAGGATCGTTATCAATGGCACTTTTGCCATTTGGCTTATTAGACAGAACCAAAGCCATTGTCGATAAAATATTAAATTATTTCTTTGTATCTGCCATTCGTATTGCCATCTTCTTGTTTTTAATTTTGCTCATCAATCCAACAGTAAAAAATGCCTTTAATAATGCTACTTTTACAGAAAGTGTTATGGGGATAGATACTTTATCTGCCATGATTTCTTTATTTGCATTAGCCTTTTTAGCCTTTAAAACACCATCCTTTGCAGCCGCTTTATTTAATGGGGCCATTAATAGTCCACCTAGTTTAACAGGTATAGGCGTGCAAGCGGTACAAACAGCTATTATGCTCAAAACACTAGGGGCTAGCAAAGCTGCTGCAGCCACTAAAAAGAGCGGTGAAAAAGTAGTCGAAGAAGGGGTAGGAAAAAGTGTAAAAGCAGGTTCACAATCTGGCACTGCTGCGATTAATACATCTAGACAAGATGTATTAACAGATTCGAGTACAACGTCTTCTAATAAAGGAGCAACGACTACACAAAATAGCACTGCACAAACAGCAGATTCTTCGACACGTGACATAGCTTCACAAGCAGATACAACCAATAGTAGTACAGATCGATCTAAAAAAGATACGATTAGCGATTCTGGACATATAGCGGATGCAAGCAGTAAAGACTATGATACAACTACCTCTGCAGGTTCTATTACAGAATCTACTACTGATTCACCACGTCAACTAGTAGATAATTACCTAGATACAAGTAGTGGATCTGTTAAAGATGATGGTTATTCCACATCTACTCCAAGTAATACTAGTGGTAATGGATCCAGGGTACACGATATGATTCAATCTGAAAGCCAATCTATGATACAGCAAGATTCTAGTCAGTCAACGCAAACAACTACAGATCATGTGAAATCTACGATTCAAGAATTCAAAGTCCATGAATTAAAATCACAGGAAGAAGACAAAGAATAATAAAGGAGAGGGATCTATGAAAAAAATTATAACAGTTATATTATCGGTAATGTCGATACTATTCATTTCTATAGTATTCACTGGCTGTGGCAAACAAACAGCAGAGGATATCACAGGAGAATATATAAAAATAAAAGATGGAAAAGAGGTACAACAAGATAATAAACACTATTATCTTATGGTTTTAGAAAAAGAAACTATTTACCAAAATAAACCTGCTACAGAAATGCGTTTTACAATTCAACGATATAATCCAGATTTAGATAAATACTATTATGTAAATCGTGACTTTTATATAGATTCTAAAACATTACAAACATTTGATACAGAAGCTAGTACACTTATTGTAAAAGAAGATAATCAAATTACTTTAAATGGATCGCAATATAAAAAAGTATCCTCTACTACAGCAACAATAGAAGATACTAAATACACAGATGATAAATTAATTAAAGAATTAGTCAAAATCCCTAAATTCTATGAAATGAATGATACACATATTTCTGACCCTGTTAGAGGATTCACTACAGAATTAAAACAGTATATTAACTACTAATAAAAGTGAAAGGGCAAATAATGAAACAACTACATAGAATTTTGTCCATTCTAATCTTAATAGTGTCATTCTGTACATCTATTGTATATGCTGATAGTATCCCTCATAGCAATAGTGGATGGTTTGGTGGCCCCGTTACCTCTCAGTATGGCTACCGTGTCCATCCTGTAACAGGAGAAGTAGGTTCTTTTCATGAAGGTATCGACTTAGGTATCCCTGCTGATGTAAAAGCCCCTGCGGCTGCTGATGGTATTGTTCAATTTGCTGGTTGGGCTGGTGGTTATGGTAATTACATTGTAGTAGAAATGGCAGATGGTACTAGTTTTGCATATGGTCATTTGAATGATATATGGGTTAATGTAGGTGATAAAGTAAAAAAAGGTGATATTATAGGTCTAGTTGGTTCAACAGGTACATCAACTGGAGACCATATGCATATTGAACATATTGTAAATGGTGAAAGAGTCGATCCCTATGACTTTTATATAAAAGCTGGTTGGACTTTAGATGGTGCTGTACCATATGAAATGGGCAAGAGAAAAGGAATCTTTAGAGATAAAGTCATTGATTATCAAGCATACTTTAATATGACCTTTGAAGCTGCTAAAATTTTTGCCAATATATTAATCTCTATTACAAAAGCCATTAATATTGTGCAAAAATACGCACTCACTTTACTGTTATCGTTAATCATGTTGGATATTATCATCCGTTATACTTATGCCTTAGTAACCAAAAATAAACAAGGTTTTATTCAAGGTTTTACCACTCGTTTGATTCACTATAGCATAATTACTATATTGATATTATCCTGGTCTACGATAGCAGAATTCATTAAGAATTTTGCCTTTGAAGCAGCCGATACAGCGTATACAGGCCTTTACAACAATGAATACTTAATCGCTGATCCATCCGTCTTATTTTTACAGGTCGGACATTTATACGAAGCTTATATAAAGCAAAGTACAATTGGTATCATTGGAATGGCTTCACCTGGTATACAATCTGTATTACTATCCCTACCTATCATTAGCGATATATTCTATTTCTACTATGCGCTAATTCTTGGTTTATTTACACTTACTATCATATTTGCAGCATATATTGTATGTTACATTTCCTGGAATTTTGTCTATTTTTATTTGACTACCCTATTCTGTCTAGTAGGATTACCATTTTCCGCCTTTAAAATCACTGAAAAACAACCTACTATGATGTATAAATCACTAGGATTACAAGTGTTGCATTTAGCAGTCATAGCTGTAACTTTTAATATGATGTATACCTATATGGCTACACTTTCACAAAATGAAGTAAGTCTTGGTAGTTTACTATATTGTATGGTACATATGGGCTGTCTAGCTGTATTTTTCCCAATAATTACAAGTAAGTTAAATGGTGCCTTTTCTGGTTAAGGGGGTATATGATGAAGTCAAAAACAAAACAAATAATAAAACTATCAATCTGTACCGCCCTAGCTGTATGTATTCTAGCCATTCCAGCGAATACAGAAGCCCGTTTTAGAGGTGGTAGCGTAAAGGATAATAGCGTTATACGGGCCATCGAAAACGAACTAGAGTATATCAAAAACCTGGTTAATATTAAAGAAGATATTATAGCTATGCAGCGTGAATTATCACAAGCATTAGATCTAAGGTCTTTTATAGATGGTTTAAAGCAAGATTTTGTGTCTAAAATCAACGCTACGTATCGTCAAGGTATATTCGCCTATGATAACCCTATAAAGGCCATAGAGGAGCAAATAGGGAATTATGAAGCTGTATTTACACGTGAAGCACTATCTAAGAGTGAAGAATACAATCAAAAGTTAGCCGATAAAACCGATCTATCTGCTTTGGATCGTATTACACAACTACTCAATCATAGTACAACGATCGTAAATAATGCGATTAAAATTACAGGTACGGTTGAAGATACAGGCAGTATGGGCGCTTCACAAAAAGAAACCATATTAGAAGCTACAGAAGCAGAACAAAAAATTGATAGTACCTCTATTAAGATTAATAAAACCATGTCTGATTTAATTAATGAAAATACAAAAAAAGAAAATCAGCGTGATACACAAAAAGCTATCCCCTATTTCTCTAATCCAGAAGATCCAGATTTTAAGAAAAAACGAAATGAAGAATTAGAAAAAATGGGAATACATAATCATAAGCTACCATCCTTTACTAATGACTAATTCGGTAATTTATGGTATAATGATAAAGTATCAAAGGTGATGTTCCTTTCTGGGCGGCATTGGGCTTCGGGCAGGAAATGCAAAACGGAAAACAGGGCTAACGGCTCCACCCCTTAACCCTGTTTTGGTTTACTTGCGTGTTAACAACAAGATAAGCATTAACAAGACAATTAATTCTGTTGTAGTCATTATCATCACCACCTTTACATTAAATAGCTCATTCCAATGCAACAAAAAATAGGTACCTTGTCAGTCCTTTACGGATTGTACAGGGTACCTATTTTTTGTTATACTTTTTTATCTTATAAAAAGTGGTGATGGGAATGACGGAAATAGTAAGCAAGTAAACGAAAACAAAGAATCATCTTATTATGATATAGTCCTGTTTTGTGTTTTGCATTGGGGGCAAGCCCAGCAAGGAACATCTTATCATATAATAATGTAGCCACCTGGCGTGGCCTTTGCTATCCTTTTTCCATAGAAAAAAAGAAGCATTATAGCTTCTCTTTTTCTGCATTATTAAGTTATATATTATTTATCATATGGTGCATAAATTATGTTATATAATTCGGTCAAATCCTCTAATAATGGATTATTAGGTATGTTTCCCAGGCCTTGAAATATAAATACAGCTTTCATATATTCGATAAATTGTAATTTATCGTATTCTTCTTTATATACTCTATATCTAGCTGCAGAACTATGGGCTTCTGATAACATATCATCAAATCGTAACTTGAAATAATCCTGCTGAATTGGTGAAATAGTTCTTATAAAATCCTCATGTACAAAAATAGTTAGCATAATTTTTACCTCTTTCTCTAACTCTATAAGGCCCCTTGCCTTATCTCTATACTTATTATACCACTCATTGAGTGGTATTGCAATATATTTTTATGTTTTCTAGCATATTTTTATGTAAAAATATATAAAAGAGAAGCCTTGCGGCTTCTCTTTTAATATTCTTCAATTAAAACTCCTTTTGATGTTTCTGTATATCCACTGACAGTTAAACTATCGGCATACCCTTTCCAATCAATATATGGTTCTAATTCATCTGGAATCGTATAACATTCTTTTGCTAACCCCTTGCATTAATGTATATTTTCCATCTTCTACGGCTTCTTTAGCTTCTTCAAAATCATTGGCCACAAAATTATATACTGCTGTAAAAAGATCTTCTTTATATTGATCATCTTGTAAATACGCAATATATTCGGCCAATTCTTGAATATCGCTATAGCTGCTATATTCATTAATTGGTAAAGATTCTAAATCTGTATAATTGTCTATGTCTGTAATAATAATTTCTTCTGGATTTCCAATCTTAGCTAATACTTCTTTCCACTCATCATAATCACAAGGGAACTCAACCCAACAACCTACCATATTACCTTCGTTTAATTCGCTTAAATTTTCAACGAATACAGAGAAAATAGTGTTTGTTTGCATAATTTTTACCTCTTTCTTTAAATCTATAAGGCCCTTTGCCTTATCTCTATATTTATTATACCACTCAATGAGTGGTATTGCAACATATTTTTATATTTTAAAGCATATTTTTATATAAATTTATTTACGCAGATCATGCTTTCCCCTGTCGATAAAAAACTTGTACTCACCGCAGTATATCTATGAAAATCAAAGGATCTAACGTAACAACAAGAAAGAAAATTTTAATAAGCCACATCTTCAAAACACACGTACCCTGGTTATCTATGAAATTCTATATTCATCGATTCCGATACAAGCGCAGCGGTATTGTCAATCGATGAATGTAGAATTTGACCAACGCCCCCAAGATTGGGGGCTGGCGGTAGAGGGTTGAAAAAAAGGGCTAGACATGATGTATCATGTTTAGCCCTTTTTTCTTTTTATTTAGACCATTCTTCTATACAAGATTTAATTACATTAATAGCGTTTTTATCAATTTTAATTCGCATAACAGGGTTTTAGATCGGAAGAGCGTCGTGTAGGGAAAGAGTGTAGATCTCGGTGG
>CAJZEE010000065.1 GCA_915066865.1 uncultured Veillonella sp. | reverse complement strand
TGCTCTAGTGGCGCGGCTCCACCGCAGGAAGGCCACTAAAGCGGCTATTCTCAGTCTCTTGCGAGACTCCTATATCCACCGTGATTCGGTAGGGCTCATTGCGTTCCGCAAGGAGTCGGCAGAGGTGTTATTGCCTTTTACGCGCAGCGTTGAGCGAGCAGAGCGATTGTTAGCCTCTATGCCTACAGGCGGTAAAACGCCGTTAGCTCACGGTTTACGGATGGCCTATACCATGTGCGATAGATTGTTGCGTGCCCATCGGGCGGAACGAATTCAGATTATATATATCACCGATGGTCGAGCTACGTCGGGTGATTCTGAGGACCCTGTAGCGGAGTCCAAGCAATGGGCTCGTATCCTTGGTACTTTGCCTGTAGATTGTATCGTTATCGATACGGAAACGGGCTTTATCAAACTTGGATTGGCTAAGGAATTATGTAAATTGATGAATGGCAGTTATTATGCCATGGATACTATTACTGCAGATCGTATTTTGCGAGTGTCTCGGAGGTAGATCATGAGTCGACTCATGTATATTTCTAACTTAGGAAAACAAATCCAATATATAGAAAAGGCCGTTGCTACCTACCCTGAATTGATACAAGGTGAGGTGGATATTTGCAATATGAAAAAGTCTCCTCTCTGGGACGGTGATTTTGAAAGTCGCCTTCATGCTGCCGATGTAGTACTCGTAACAAACATGGGGGTTGGCTTAGACTCGCCATTCTTAGAACGCCTTGAACGATGGCTATATGCGCATCATCCAAAATACTGGATCGATGTGGTAGAACCTAAGAAAACGGATATTCTGTATCGTAATATAGATGAGGATAAACGGATTCGTCTTGAAAGTTATCGTCGTACTAGTGGCATCATGAACTATGTGCGGCTCATTAACGGCGCTTTCAGTACAAAACCAATTTCTGAATGGGAAGCACCTGACCGAATTCCGTGGCAAGCCATTATGGGGCGAGCAGGCAATATCTATGAGACCTATGATGAGTTTATGGATGCCGAAGGAAACCCTGATTGGCCGTCCATCGCGGTGTACTTTTACCGTGACGAGTGGATTATGGGGGATATTTATTATCAACAGGCCTTATTTGAAGAAATTTATAAACATCAGTACAATCCGATTATTTTTTATGGGCAATACGGTTCGAATCCTCGCGTAGGCATTCCGAATATGAAATTGTCCATGAACCATCTTTTTGGGAAGGATATATTCCCCTTTGACGTGCTTATCAATACTTGTAAATTCTCCTTCCAGTCCTTAGGGGCTCAAACCTTGGAGGAGTTAAAATTACAGGACGTACCTATCGTTCAAGGGTATACCATATACATGGATGAGAAATCTTGGGCTGAGAATCCACAAGGAGTTACGCCGTTAGATGTGAATTTATCCATATCACAGCCTGAGTTAGATGGTGTTATTCAAGGCGGTGTAGTGGCCTGTCAGACCTTTGATGAGTGTGGTCACTATGTGTATTTACCCGTGAAAGAGCGCATTGCGGCCGTCGTTCAGCGAGCTATTAAATGGTCTAAGCTGCACCATATTCCTGTATCTGAGCGAAAGATAGCCATTGTTTTACATAACTATCCGCCTAAGAATTCTAATATTGGTTCTGCAGCAGGCCTTGATACACCTGAGTCGGTGCTACGATTATTAGAACAGATGAAAGAGGAAGGTTATACGATAGATTCTGTGCCTGATACGAGTGCAGATTTAATGGACAGTGTTACATCCCACATGACAAACGACCGCTCCATGCTTACCGATGAGTTGCTAGCTTCGGCTGAAGGTCGCTTGAGCAGTAAGGATTACAAAGCATACTTTGAAACACTGCCAGCAGATACGCAACAAGCTATGGTTACATCTTGGGGAGAGGCACCAGGAGATGTATTTGTCTACGATGATGAAGTCATCATACCAGGTTTTTCCAATGGCAATCTGTGGATTACGGTGCAACCACCGCGCGGGTTCGGGGAGAATGTATCTGCCATTTATCACGATCCTTGTTTACCTCCACCGCATCAATATTTGGCCTTTTACCACTGGGTTCGGAATGTCTTTCAAGCTGATGCGGTCATTCATGTAGGCACACATGGCTCCTTAGAATGGCTACCAGGTAAGGGGGCTGGTCTCAGTGCTAGCTGTTATCCTGAAATCGGTATTTCTAGTTTGCCGAATATCTACTCGTACTGGACAACCATCATTGGGGAAGGCATACAGGCTAAGCGGCGTAGTTCAGCCTGTTTAGTGGGCCACTTATCGCCACCGATGACAACGGCGGGGCTCTACGATGAATTTGAAGAGCTAGAAGCTTTACTAGATGAGCATAGTCATTTTGAACAGGAGCATCCTGAGAGTGTAGCTGACATAGGCGAAGTGATTCGCGAAAAGGCCCTGGTCTGTCATCTTATCGATGAAGAAAAGGGGCCTACTATGGTGGTGGACGATATAATTACAGAAGTCCACGAAAAGCTGAGCGACTTGAAACATATGCAGATGCGCAATGGTTTGCACATCTTGGGGCAAGGTCCTGAAGGGGAAGCATTAGAAGAGTTTATTACTGCTATTGTAAGCACTCCTCAAGGTGAAATCGCGTCAGGCCTTGCCACCATCGCAGAAGAATTAGGTTATGATTGGTCTTATATGGCGGAACATGCTGGCGAAATTCATTCAGATGGTATACGATATAGTGTTACCATAGATCGAATTTGGAATGAATTGCGTAGCTTTGTAAGGCATGTGATCAATATACCAGATTATACAGTGCCCGAACGGTTAGAACCTTTGGCGAATGCGATCGTTCGAGAGTATATTCCAAAATTAGGTGACACCAAGAACGAGCTAACCTCTATTTCAAATGCCTTACAGGGCAGATATGTAGAGCCCGGTCCAGGTGGAGCCCCCTCGAGCGGTCAAGTCGACGTACTGCCTACGGGGCGTAACTTCTATGGTTTAGATGAAAGAGCTTTACCGACGAAGATAGCCTATCAATTAGGCATAGAGTTAGCAGATCAAGTTATCGCTGATTATATTTTGAATGAACAACGGTATCCTGAGACGATTGGCATCATCCTATGGGCTACGAGCAATTCTAGAAGTCATGGTCAGTGCTTGGGTGAGTTCCTTTACTTGTTAGGAGTTCGACCTAAATGGCAATCGGGCGGTCGCGTGTCAGGTTTAGAAGTGATTCCTTTAGAGGAATTGCAGCGCCCTCGCATCGATGTGATGGGCCGCATCAGTGGCCTCATTCGAGATATGATGCCTACTGCTATCGACTGGCTCGACAAAGCCGTTGAAATGGTGGCAGAATTAGATGAGTCGTTGGAAGACAACTACGTGAAAAAGCATATTCACGATGATGTAGACTGGCTCGTTGAGCAAGGTGAGGACCCTCTATTGGCTACTAAAAAGGCTAGACTCCGCATCTTTGGCGATCCGCCCCAAGCTTATGGCACGGGTGTAGGTGCCTTGATTGAAGGCAAAAACTGGGAGTCTTTACAAGATATTGCTCAAGTTTATAGCAAGTGGAGTAGCTTTCACCTGCACAAGGACATTCCTCAGGACATGAGGCTATTCCAACGTCGATTAACCACGATGGATGTGACCATTAAGAACGAAGATAATCGAGAAACCCATATTATGAGTGCCGACGATTATTATAGTTATCACGGTGGTCTCATTGCGGCGGTGCGCACCGCAAAGGGCAGTGCGCCGCGCGCCTATGTGGGGGATAGCTCAGACCGCAGTCGTGTTGTGATGAGGCCCTTAGGTGACGAAATTCGCCGCGTCGTGCAAGGGGAAACGCAGAACCCTAAATTTATTCAAGCCATGATGAAACATGGCTACAAAGGGGCATCGGATATGTCGAATGTCGTATCCCATACCTTTGGTTGGGATGCTACGAGTGATGTCGTACCAGACTGGGTCTATGAAGGGTATGCTAATAAGTATGCTTTAGACAAGACAGTACAAGACTGGATGCGCAATGTAAATCCTTGGGCCTTACAGCGCATTACAGAAACCTTGCTAGAGGCTTCTCAACGTGGCTATTGGAATGCATCGCCTGAAATATTACAGGATTTGCAATCATTATTTATTTCCATGGAAGGGGTTATAGAAGGTCGTTAGTATGAAGCACAGAATATCTATTATATGTACCATAGTAATGATGGTACTTCTAGTGGTCGGTTGTGGTCCTACGCAGACGGGGACTACGGGCACGACACATCAAGTTACGGATGGCACTGGTGTAACTGTTACGGTGCCTAGTGAGCCGAAGCGAATCGTCCCTATTGCTGCCAGTACAGAGGATATAGTGTTATCTTTGGTTAATCCGAGCCGAGTAGCAGCCGTTGGTACCGTGCCTAACAATGTGCCTGACGAGTCTGCCAAGGTGGGGACGCATGTGAAAGCAACTGCTGAATCCATGCTTTCAGTACAACCTGATTTAGTATTAGTTCCAAACTGGATATCTCCAGATGCAATTGGGGAAATGCGGAATATGCAGATTCCCGTTTACGTCTATAAGACTCCGACTACGGTAGAAGAAGCAAAAGCAGTTATCCATGAAATTGCAGGACTCTTACACGCTTCGGATGAAAAGATGATTGCTAGCATGGATGCAGATTTGAAAACTGTCGAAGAGTTAGCAAATAAACATACCGGTGAACGCCCTGTAGTAGCATTTTATACGCAATTTGGTTTAACCGGTGGCAAAGGGTCAACCTTTGATGATATGACTAAATATCTGAAGGTTACCAATGCGGCCGCCCAATTAGGCTTGGGGCCTTTTGATAATGGGACGCGAGAGGATTTAATTAAAGCGAATCCAGACATTATCATCATCCCATCGGTAGCTTATACCTCGGATGGCACTACGCCAGCAACGGCAGAACAACTCTATTCTGACCCTGCTTTGCAGGGGGTTAAGGCCATCGCCAATCGTCGTGTGTTCCTCGTAGATTCCTCGCAGGTCATGAGTTATTCTCAATTTATGACTCGTGCAATGGTTTCTATGGCACAAAATATATATGACAAGTGATTTAGTGTGTGTGGAGGTTTTTATGAAAGTATCAAGAATGCAACGATTATCCATGTACGTAGGGTTAGCTCTCGTATTTGGTAGCACATTGAGTGCACCTAGTGTATTAGCTGTTGATGCTGGTGATGCGAAAGAAGCGCATACCATTGTTGTTACGGCGACTCGTAGTGAACAACAGCTTTCAGAAGTGCCAGCTAGTGTAGGCGTAGTAACAGGTGACGATATTCGTGAGCGCCATGCTACGAATATGAACGAAGCCTTGAACATCGTACCGGGCGTAGATATTAATACGTATGGTGGTGGCGTAGGTTACACGAACTCCAATGCATTCCGCATCAATGGGTCTGACCAAGTATTGTATTTGGTAGACGGCATCAATATGGGCGCAGCAGGTGTGAATCCGCCGATGACTATTTTGAAAGATATGTCCAGTATTGATCGCATTGAAGTCCAACGTGGTGCAGGTTCTACATTGTATGGTTCCGGCGCCATCGGTGGTGTAGTAAATGTAATCACTGCAAAACCTGAGCAAGGTGTACAAACTAAGCTTCGCGTGATGGGTGGCAGCAATGATTTAGAGCAATACGCAATTACCAACGAAGGTAGCCAAAATGATTGGTATTGGCGTGTAGGCGTACAAAAAGATATTATTGGTTCCTATAAAGATGGTCATGGCGTGCGCGTTCCGCAACATGGCAATAGCCACACTGCATCTTTCATGGTGGGCAATAAAATCAATGATAAGAACGATGTAAAAATATCTTACGATACATATCGTGGTGATGTAATGTATTCCGACCATTTGGGTGCCCTCAACCATATTCGTTATGGTAATGAAGCGAATGATTCCTTACGCGCGATTTGGAAGAACAAAATCAGCAATCGTTGGAGCCATCAATTATACTTGATGAACAATCATTATAAAACAACATACGATGGGTACTTAACGGATGTGAAGACTCGTGGTATTGGGGATCAAGTTACGTATAAAGCAAAAGACCATACTGTAGTAGGCGGCTTTGATTGGAGACAAGATAAGGTGCTTAATATGGGCGGCGTGAAGCTTACGAATACATCTTACTTCATTCAAGATGAATGGAAATTTGCTCCTAAGTGGACTGTAACACCTGGTATCCGCGTTGACCATCATTCCTCCTTCGGTACGCATACATCTCCATCCATCAGTCTCGGCTATGATGTAAATGAGAAGACAAATGTGTATGCTGCGTATAAAGAGTACTTCTTGGCACCTACACCGTACCAATTATTTGATGGCTTCAATGGCAACCGCAACTTGAAACCTGAAACAGGTCATGAATTTGATTTAGGTGTACACCACAAATTCGGTAAAACATGGAATAGTAATCTTAGCTTCTTCAGCCGTAGTACGAAGGATAAAATCGGTTGGGTTATGACTGATCCAGCAAACTTTACAGGTCAATATCGCAATTTTGACACTGAAAAAGCTCGAGGCATCAATGCTGATGTGCGCAAACAATTGACGAACCACTTGTCCGCACGCCTTGGCTATACGTATACTCATATTGATGCGACACCAACTCGCAAAGCAAATCGCGATGGGTATGTACCAAAACATGCTGTTAATGCAGGCCTTGATTACAACGATGCTAAATGGGATGCTCATTTGGATATCCGCGGTATCATCAACCGTCCTGGCCCTGCAGATAATGTATTCCCTCGTAAAACGTACTGGTTGGCTGATATCAGCGCTAACTATCGGGTACGCGAAAATGTTACTATATTTGGTCGTATCAACAATATCTTTGATACATACTATGCAGAACAATCTAGCGTTCGTTGGGGCAACCCTGGTGACTGGTGGCCAGGTCAAGGTCGCAACTTCCGTCTAGGTGTAGAAGTGACTATCTAATGGGTATAACTACTACAATGGCTAATAGATGCAACTACTGCAATGGTTCGATTATAAAGCTATACTAATAATTGACAATTACATCATAGTTATTTGTATAGTTTCAAAATGTAATCTATATCATGGTGAAAGAGCCTCTCATGGGGCTCTTTCATTTTTATTATAGTTTTTGATGGTATATTGAGACCGCACTAAGTACCATGAGAGTTATTTTCAATAACCAATAAATTAAGCATAGGTAAATAAGTATATATTATAAAACTATAGATTTTCTATAGTAAAAGCTCTATAATATTATGTATCTATCTATAGGTATTCATAGTTTATGTTTTGTGATGTACTTGTATATTTGCTTGTATAGTAAGTGTTTTGTTACTTTCACAGTTATCAAAACCTTCCAATGGAGAAGGTTGATTTTTAGAGGAGTTGGATCGAAATGAAACAACCAGAATTATCGCCGTATATGATGGCTCGGAAGCCGTCTGGCATTCGCCTAGGACAAATTAAATTCTTGGAACGTAAGAACCCGCCTATCTTGGTGAATGGTTCTATTGGCAATGTAATGCGTCCTATGCATCCCGCCATGCAGCGTAGGTTGTTTGATTTGGGCGGTGTCAATAGCCCGTTCCATAATGGGATTGTGCCATATGTACCAACTACGGGCACTGATGAGTGTCGAGAAGCGTTTCTCCACATTTTGCGCAGCCAAGGCTTTGATACAACAGGGCTTGATGTACTTGTAACAGACGGTGCATCCATGGCGATGGAAATTATCATGCTCGGCGTATGTGGTGGTGCTGGCGAAGAAGAACGTCCTCTTTTGATGTTCAATCCTTCTTATACAAACTATGATGCAGTAGGTCTTCGCATTGGTCGTAAAACGGTTACTGTAGAACGGGAGCTCAATGAAAATGGTGAGTTCGAATTGCCCTCTGTAGAGACTGTCGAACAACGTATTATCGAGACAAAACCTGGGGCGTTGCTTATCATTCCTTATGATAATCCTACAGGTCAATTATTTAGCAAAGAAACGCTTATTGAATATACTAAATTGTGCGTTAAACATAATTTATGGATCATCTCTGACGAAGCGTACCGTGAATTAGCTTATGAAAAAGGGAAAGAAACATCTAGCATTTGGGCCTTAACCGATAAAGATGTGCCTGGCATTGAAGGCCGTCGTATCAGTCTTGAAACGGCAAGTAAGGTTTGGAATGCTTGTGGACTTCGCATTGGAGCCATCATTACGGATAATAAATTATGTTATGAAAAATCTGTTGCGGAATATACGGCAAACCTCAGCGCTAATACATTGGGCCAATATATTTTTGGTGCTTTGAAACATGAGTCCTATGCGCAATTGCACAACTGGTATGAGCAACAACGCGACTACTATCGTCAAATGATCTTTGAACTCCACAAAGGTTTTAAAGAGGCAGAACCGGACTTTATCGTGTCTCGCCCTGAAGCGTCTATTTACTTTGTAATCGACGTGAGAAAGGTTGCAAAACCTGGCTTTGATGGTGTAGAATTTGCTTCTTGGTGTGCCGAACACGGTGCAGTAAGCCTTGATGACGGCAAGGAATATACACTTCTCATGGCACCGCTCAATGGTTTCTATAGCGGTAAAAATGGCGATAACAACCCTGGTAAAACACAATTGCGTGTGTCTTTCTGTGAAAACCCAGATTTATTGCGTTTGGCTCCTGAATTATTATCTAAACTATTCAGAGCTTACGAAGCACAACGAAATGTATAAAAGTAAAGAGTGCCCTCCCAAATGGGAAGGCACTCTTTTTACGTTATGAGTTGTATATATACTATAAGTGGTATAGTATCACATAAAAAAGAGCTATAATTTTGAATATTATAGCTCTTTTCGTTTTTCCCTAGATATGGTAAGTAGGGAAGGGCTTTTATTTACTTTCTTCATCATGCTGCGGTCCCTTAGTACGTATTTCGACTGCCAGTTGCTCGCTAGGTATGGAGCTTTCATCAATTGATGGATATGATGTGTCTTCTAAGATAACCGTTTCTAATAATTTGTCAATTTCGTCAGACTGTATGGATACTTCTTTGTTGTACCATTCGCCAAATTCGTGAATAACCTCTTCGTTGCGACGAAAATAGGTATATTGGTCGATTTTGCGCGATTCCACAAGTTCAGCATTCTCTAAGATGCTCATAAATGTAGAAATAGAAGATTGCGATACACCGCAGCGCTTTTGGATACTCTTAACGCTCACACTATGAGGGAAATCGATAAGAGTGTTAGAGTGTACTTGTACACCGAATTCTTTCTCTGGGCGTTTTAGCCACAATATAATATCTAACCGATGCGGATTTGATAATGCTTTCAAGATTTTTAACGGGTCCATAGGGCCTCCTCTTAATTAAAAAATAACGAGTTCCCAACCTTGACCGTGGACTTGCATTATGCGGTCGTATTATACGCGTCTTGCTCCGTATAGGGTTTTTGCTACCTTTATCATACGCTACTTTTACCGTGAAAGCTAGACTTACTTATAAAATTCACGAATTGATGAATTTTATTGCACTCATCTAGAACAGAAAGTATACATTAGTATTAATATATAATGAGTATATATACAACATGTATAGACTTTTATAATATATTTCTGAAAAATATAGAATATATTCATCTTTCTGTGATAATTTTTAAAGGTATTTTGGTTCTAAATAGAGAAATATATATACTATATGAACTTATGTAAGTGTAAGCTTTCATTTAAAGGAGCTGAGTATATGGCAATTGATCGCAATGAAACATTTGATGTTATCGTTGTTGGCGCAGGGCCAGCAGGTTCTGCGGCGGCATTACGCCTTGCGGAGCAGAGGGTAAAAGTTTTACTCATCGAACGCGGTACCGCACCAGGCGCTAAAAACATGATGGGGGGACGCATTTATACACATTCTTTGGAACGTCTTGTTCCGGACTTTAGAGACCGTGCGCCGTTGGAACGAAAGGTGACAAAAGAGCGTATTTCTATTGGTACAGGCAATGAAATGACCACTATCGAGTATAGTTACCAAGATGGTGAACCTAATGAAGAATCCTACGTAGTATTGCGTGCTAAATTTGATAAATGGTTAGCAGAAGAGGCGGAGAAAAAAGGGGCTCTCCTCGTGTCTAATGTACAGGTAACTGAGCTTATTACCGAAGGTGAAGGAAAACGTCGCCGTGTAATAGGGGTTCGCTGTCACGATGACGAAGTATATGCAAAACTAGTTATCATCGCAGAAGGTTCTAATACATTATTATTGGAAGAAGCTGGTCTTACAGGTCCTACAGATCCAAAAACAATGGCTGTAGGGGTGAAAGAAGTATATAAACTCAAAAAAGAGGATCTTGAAAATCGTCTCATGCTATCTGGCGATGAGGGGATGGCGTGGCTTACTTTGGGCGATATGACCGATGGCTTATTGGGCGGTGGCTTTATTTATACGAATAAAGACAGCCTTTCCGTAGGTATGGTTGTAGGCCTTGAAGATATCGGTAAAGCAAATAAATCGGTAGATGAAATGCTACTAGCTTTCACAAGCCATCCAAGAATTGCACCATTATTGAAAAATGGTCAATTGAAGGAGCATAGTGCGCATCTCGTGCCAGAAGGCGGCTTTAAAGCTCTGCCTACATTGGGCGGTAATGGGTATGTTATCGTTGGTGATGCGGCGCGTATGTGTATGAACTTGGGGTATACCATTCGTGGGATGGACCTTGCCATCGAATCTGGCATGTGTGCAGCCGATGCGGTTAACGTAGCATTGCGCGATGAAAACATGGAGCGCGTTGCTAAATTGTATGAACGTCAAATCAAGAATTCTTGGTTATATAAGGACATGAAGCTTTATAAAAATATGCCTGCCTTCCTCGCATCAAATCCTCGCATATTCAAAGAGTATCCAGCTCTTGTGAATCATGTGATGCGCGATGTATTCACTGTAAATGGTGATGGTGCAGTACCAATGATGAAGAAATTGATGGGTAGTGTAAGTGACGTTGGTTTAGTTACCTTGATTCGTGATGCTTGGAAAGGGGTGCGTTCCCTATGAAACTAGAAGAGCGCTTGGGCGCCAATAAATACTATGTAGATGAAACGTCTCCTCATATTATTGTGGATGGCGCTGGCTTTAGCTTGGAAGAGAAAATGAAACTCGTAAATGGCTGTCCTGCCGGTCTATATACATTACAAGAAAATGGTGATTTAGCCTTTGATTTCGCTGGGTGTCTTGAGTGCGGCACCTGCCGTGTTCTTTGTGGCGAAACAATCGTAAAAACTTGGAAATATCCGCGTAACGCTAAGGGCGTAGAATTTAGACAGGGGTGAGTGTATGGAGTTATTAGTATGTATCAAACAGGTTCCAGATACATCTGAGATTAAGCTGGATCCGGAAACGAATAATCTCATCCGCACAGGTCTGCCTAGTATTGTAAACCCTTACGATATGCATGCGTTAGAGGCAGCTCTTGCGGTAAAAGACCAATATGAAGGTAGTCGTGTAACCGTTGTCACTATGGGGCCTCCTCAAGCTGAGGCGGCACTTCGCGAGTGTTTATCCCTCGGTGCAGATGATGCGGTGCTTATTACAGACCGTGCTTTCGGCGGTGCTGATACATTGGCTACAAGCTATACGATTGCCTCTGCCATTCGTCATATTCAACGTACCATGAATCGCGAGTTCCAAATGATTTTCTGCGGCAAGCAGGCTATCGATGGGGATACGGCGCAAGTAGGTCCTCAAATTGCGGAGGAACTAGGCATGGCGCAAGCTACGTATGCTTGTGAGTTGACCGTAGATCAGGCGGCTCAAAAGGCGATTGTGAAACGAGAGCATGAAAATGGTTATGAAGTGATTGAGGCTCCATTACCATTATTGGTAACAGCTACGGCTGAACTCAATGAGCCTCGTCAACCAGGGCTTTGGAGCTCTATTTACGCGAAACGTTATGAAATTTCCCATATTACATTGCGTGATATGCCTAATATTGATGAAAGCCGTATTGGTCTCAATGGCTCTCCTACGCGCGTTCGTAAGGTATATCAACCACCGCTTCGGGGCAAGGTAGAAATGCTTTCATCCGTGGAAGAAGGGGCTAAAAAGGTTCTTGAATTGGCCTATAATATCAAGCCAGAAAAGTTTTCTCATCTATTGGTGCCTAGCGAAGAACCTGTGGATGAGCCTGTAGATAACAACGATGAGGGCGTGGATGTAAAAGATCCTGTGCAGCGGGCTGCCACTGTTGAAAGTGTATCCTCTAGTGAGTTTAAGGCTTTAGCCGCCGTTAAAGGTGGAGAAGGGTCCCAAGGGGGGGGTCGATTATGGGAGTGACAAAATTTGATTAATTT
>CAJZEE010000064.1 GCA_915066865.1 uncultured Veillonella sp. | reverse complement strand
CTAAAAAGAGACGGCCCAAATGAACTATACCTTCAAAATTGTGTGCAAATTTTGGGGTACAGTTCAAGAAGTCGTCTCTTTTAATAGTTATTTAATTTCGTAATAGTTCAACTCATCCAAGCTCTTACCAAGAGCAGGGATATATAATTCAATAAACATATCTACCTCAGGCATATTTAGAGTTTTCAACTTAGCTAAGATAGAGTCATGTGCCTCTTTAAACTCATCATTTCCTGCCTTGAGCTCTTTGACGCATTTCATATAGGCTGAAATTGTATCGGCAGCCTTAACAATAGGCCATTCTGGACTAGCCTCTGCATCAACAAGTATAGGCTTATAAACAGATTGTAACCGGTCTGGCAAGGTTGATAGCATTTTTTCTTGCGCCAAAGTTTCAACCTCACCATACAGTTCACGCAACTTTGGATCAAAATACTTGATTGGTGTCGGCATATCTCCTGTAAAGATTTCACTCACCTCATGATACATGGCTATGACAGCTACCTTATTAATATCTACATTTCCACCGAAGTATTCATTTTTTATAGCTCCCAAATTGTGGGCTACCATGGCCACTTCAAGGCTATGTTCTTGAATATTTTCTATTTCCGTATTTCGCATGAGGCTCCATCGATTGATAAAGCGCATGCGTTTTAAAAATGCAAAAAATGAACTCATATATCCCCCATTGCACAATAGGTCCTTAAATTACCCCACGGAGTTTAAAGCCATAATCAAGGAATTGCACCGCTTCATCCCAACGGTTATCATCGTTTAACATGACTACAATCATAGTATGACCCTTACGTGTGGCAGACGCAATCAAACATTCTCCTGCTGCATTTGTAAAACCTGTTTTCAAGCCATTTGCACCAGGATATTTGTTGCGAATGAAGTGGTTTGTAGTACGAATTGTTTCTGGTGCGCGGTTTTGGTACGGCACCTTGTAGTAATCATTGGCAACCTTGTCACGGAACATTTGGTATTTCATACCGTACGCGGCAATCATCGCTAAATCACGAGCCGTAGAATGGTGACCCTTTTGTGTTAATCCATGAGGATTCAAGAACACACTATTCTTTGCCCCCGCTTTTGCAGCAATGCGAGTCATATCTTTAGCAAATTTATCCACAGAACCACTTACATTTTCGGCTACTACAATGGCCGCATCATTACCACTAGCAACCATCATACCTTCAAGAACACCTTCCAATGTAATCTGATCGCCTACGCGAACCCCAAGGTTTGATTCTTCCATGCTCGTTGCATAGCTACTTATAGTAGCTAATTCATCAAGCTGTGTGCCCTTTAATTCTAAGGCAGTTAACAAGGTGACCATTTTTGTAGTACTAGCTGGATGCATCCACTTATCTGGGTTCTTTGCAAATAAAATTTCTTTTGTATCTGCATCAATTAGGACTACGGCCTCACCAACAGTAGAAGGAGGTGTAATGTATGCAGCTTGAGCAACACTAGCACCTATAAATATGATTCCTATAAAAGTTATGGCCAATACCAATTTCTTATAAAACATATGAATATTCGTCGTTAAAAGTGTCATCACTCTCGTTCTACCTTCCAGTATCTTAACTTTCAAGACTATCATCTAGTGCTACATTTGTAGTAGTTGCTTTCTTTTTTGTCCCTTTAATTTCACCTGTCGATGTATCTACATTTTGAATATATACTACACGTTGAGGATATGGAATATCGATACCATATTTATCAAAGGCATCTTTTACATCAGACATGATGCTATATTGAACATCGAGAAAATCATTCGACTTAACACGAGCATAAGCAGCAATTCGTACAGAATTATCTCCAAATTCAGAAATACCTATTTCCATATTCTTCGGATTAAGGACACGTTTATCTGCTGCAAAAATATTTTTTAAGATTTTTATTGCCTCATGATGATCATTATTATAACCAATGTCAAACGTAAATGGGATAACCCGTTCTGTAGTATAAACAATATTAGTTACAGCTTGGGATGTAAGAAGAGAGTTAGGAATGTATACATTCTTTTGATCTTTTGTAGTAATAACTGTATACATAAATTGGATTGATTTAACACTGCCGACTACATCACCCACCTGAATAACGTGACCCGCTCTAAAAGGTTTGAAGATAAGAATCAATAAACCAGATGCTAAGTTAGAAAGGTTATTCTGTAAGGCGAGACCAATACCTAAACCAAAAGCACCAAAAGCAGCTATAAAGGATGTTGTAGGAATACCGATTTGGTTTAAGCAAATCAATACTAACCCTACTAGCAAGGCATAATTAATAATTTGAGTGATAAAGCTCATCGCTGCTGAGTCATAGGAAGCTTTTGTCATAATGCGAACGGCAAAAGCTTTTACCCATTTAATAGCATATCGCCCTATCCAAAATAAAATTAGTGCTAATAAAATATTTCCAGCTTGTGCAAAAAACCAGTCCCTTATTTGAATTAATATATTAGCGTCTTTAAAAAGAAATTCAGAAACAGCACTTAAGAAATTAGCCATAGTAACCATCCATAATATAAATCTAAACAATCACAAATATCTATCACAACATAATAGCAATATAATAACGGTAAATATATATGCTATAATTTTACATATGCATTTGCAATACGATAATAAAGATATTATATCTTTATATTCCATATATAACAATCATAAAACTAGGGAGACTTACATGTTCAAAAATCTATACGAAGCACCCCAAGAGCTCGCTACTGGAGGCTATGTAACTAGAGAGTTACACTCCGTTACGGTACACTTTGACGATATCCACTATTCTCTTTCGAGCGGACAATTAAATGGTGGCTATCACCATACGCTAGCGGTACGCAACCAACAGCTAACATATCAAATCGAAACAGAAAAAGATTTACCCGGTGGCTCTGTAGCCGATTATTTGGCTCAAGAATTTGAACATATTGATACTCCTGTTCATTTTAGTACAGCACTTCTCACGTCTGCCACAATGCATCTACACGCCTATGCCAAAGTTGAAGAACATGATACTATTGTGGAAACTATCGTGACTGCAGGCTATGAAAAAACGGCACATCGCGCAGGTACAGGCTATTGTTACGAAGAGCGGGATGGAGACTTCATAGTGCCAGGCACAATCAATATCCTCGTATTTACAAATAAAGCTTTAACAGATAGCGCTATGGTAAAAGCTGTTATGACAATTACCGAAGCAAAAACCGCAGCCCTTCAAGATTGGAATGTTGAAAGCGTACGCCTCCATCCGTTTATTAATGAAGATATTCCTGATGCAATTACAAAAGAACGAAAAACATCTGCCACAGGTACCTCTACAGATGGTATCATTCTCACCATTGATACAAATGGAGATATCTTAACAGATGCTGGTTCCTTTTCACTATTTGGAGACACCTTAGCCAAGGCCGTCTATGTAGGCGTACAAAGAGCACTAGAAAATGCTATCGGCGCTGAATAATCCTATTTTGTAATATACAAAAATATCTAGAATAATACCCCAAAAATTATCATTCAATACCCCACTCATATATGAAAAATATAATACAAATGAAAAACCGCACATCCTAGGCGATCGGAATGTGCGGTTTATTGCATATAAAACTGTTACATATAGTATAATTTTTGAAAATGAATATCAAATTAAAATTTGAAATATTTTCTCAAATTTTTCAAATTAATTATTAGATTCAAAGAATTATTATGTTTCATATGTTCCATGAGTATTATGTGCCTTTAATATTCATGGAAGAATTGTTGTAACTTTTTAAGATTTTTAGTTTTTGTAAGCCCTAGCATCAATAGAATACGAGCTTTTTGTGGACTTAAAGTATCACATACGAGATAGTTTGCCAGTGCATCTTGTGGCACTGCAGATACCATGCCACTACCAGTACGAGAAGCACGTACCGTTGGAAATTTTGCATTCTGTGTAATCTGACGTACATTTTGTGGAATTGTACCATGACCAAGCCCTGTTAAGATCAAACCGTCAGGATTTGTAGCAACTACACTCATAGGCACCATATCATCCATACCACCGTAGCAAGTCATTATAACTACACGAGGCAACTCAGATAATTTACTCACATCAAATACAGAGTCTTGCGTATGGCGTCGAGTAGACGCTTTATAATAGTGGGCAATACCATCTTGTACAATACCAAGATGTCCCACTAATGGACTATCAAAAGTCGCTACATTAGTAGTGTTGCATTTAGATACATCCCTTGCCCCATCAATGTAGCCATTTAATACGACTACCACACCTTTACCTACAGACGATGGCGTCCTCGCTACTTGGATTGCTTGCAATAAATTAATTGGCCCGTCTGCACTAATAGCACCTGCAGGTCTCATAGATCCAGTAATAACAATTGGCTTGTCTGTATGAACTGTCAGATTCAGAAAATATGCTGTCTCCTCCATGCTATCTGTGCCATGAGTAATGACAACACCACCGATATCATCTCGGTTAACCAATTTTTGCACCAACTTAGAAAGTTCTAACCAGTGATTTACGGTAATATCGGAGCTTTCAATATTACTAAACTGAGCATATGTATAAGGACCATACGGTTTTGTGCCAGGTACAGAGGCTAAAATTTCGTCAAGGCCTAACACCCCTGCCGTATAACCTGTTAAATCCGTATTTGAAGTACCTTTTCCAGCAATAGTTCCTCCAGTACCAATCAAAGCGATTTTTGTCTCCATATTGCCTCCACTATAAATCAAGATTTTCACCCTATCAATTAAAGGTTTGGGTCAAATGACGGCATCAACTCTAATTTATGCTTATTAATTCGATTCAGATAATCGATTCGCTCTTTTGTTGCTTGATCTTCAATTTTCCCAGTTCTAATATAATGATCCAATATAGCATAGGTAAATCCTAATTTATCCTCATCGGACTGACCGCTGAGACCATCACTTGGCACCTTATCAACTAGGTGCAATGGAATATCAAGAAGTTTTCCTATTTGACGAACTTCTTCTACTACGAGTTGTGCGAGAGGGCTAAAATCACCTGCACTATCTCCGTATTTTGTAGAGTATCCTACGTAGTCTTCAGATCCATTACAAGTATTTGCTACACGAGCACCATTTGGTAAATTTTGTCCTATTGCATAGAGAGTTGCCATCCGGAGACGAGGCGGGGTATTAATGGCAGCATCTTTAGATAAATCGGCTCTCCCCGTTACAGCATCATACCCCTTAGCCTGAACGATAGCATGAGTTAGCGCCTCATAGGCAGCACCAATATTGACCGTCATGTGCGGAATTCCTAAATGATTTACCACTGTCTGAGCATCATCAATATCCGATTGCACTCCATTTGGCATAAGAACACCAACTACGCGATCTGCACCGAGAGCTTCTTTGCAAAGAGCTGCCACGATAGTCGAGTCCTTACCACCTGAAATACCAACTACAGCACTACAGTTAGGACCATTTTTACCAAAATAATCTCGAATCCATTGAATGAGGGCATCCTTTGTAGCTTGTGGATTTTCTAACATAGGCCCTCCTACTTTTTCCGATAAATACGGTTCAATAAATCCATCTTCAATTGATAGTAGCTAGGACTCATATCAAGGTAGTGACGATGTGGATTTTCAAAGCGTTGCTCTTCAGGCCAAATTTCATTAGCTAATTGATCTTGCACATATGCTCGAATTTCCTCTAGGGTTGGTAAGTTCACAACTAATTTACCATCCTTGATAATAAGCTGCTTCATCTCTTTAAAAGTACAATTTTCAAAATATAATTCACGCCAAGGTTGCTCAGGATCGATATAACGATATGGTTCCTCTGTATCAGGTACCTCTCTCAACAATGTTAATAGATCTGCAATCGCACGACCTTTATCATTATAAACACGATATACCTTTTTAAGACCTGGATTAGTAATTTTTTCTACACTTTCAGAAATCTTGATACGAGGTTCCCACATACCATCTTTCTCGATGCTAGCAATTTTATATACCGCACCAAATACGGGGTCACTCTTAGAGGTAATGAGGCGTTCCCCTACACCAAAAATATCAATAGGGCCACCTTGTATGAGCAAAGATGTGATTGTATACTCATCTAGACTATTAGATGCCATGATTTTACAATCTTCTAAGCCTGCATCATCTAGCATGCGCCGCGCTTTTTTCGCCAAATACGCAAGGTCACCAGAATCTAGGCGAATTCCTTTTAAGCGTTTCCCCATTGGCTCTAATACATCCTTTGCTACCTTAATAGCATTGGGCACGCCAGAGTTTAACACATCATAAGTATCAACTAGGAATACTGCATTATCTGGATACACTTCGGCATAGGCTTTAAAAGCATCGTATTCAGAACCATAGTACATAACCCAGCTATGTGCCATGGTCCCGCTGACAGGAATGCCAAATTGTTGCCCTGCTAAAACGGTTGCAGTGGACTGAACACCACCAATGTAAGCGGCTCTTGCACCATATACAGCAGCGTCTACATTATGTGCACGACGAGCACCAAAGTCAGCCACAATACGCCCATCCGCAGCGCGAACAATGCGATTAGCTTTTGTGGCGATAAGGGATTGATGGTTCATCATAGTAAGCACTGCAGTTTCTATGATTTGTGCATCTATGAGAGGCGCCACAATTGTAATTACAGGTTCATTAGGATAGATGATAGAACCTTCTGGGAAGGCATATACATCACCAGTGAAAGAGAAATCTTTTAAATAAGCTAAAAATTCTTCACTAAAAATACCCTGACTCCGTAAATAAGAGATATCACTTTCATCAAAGTGTAAATTTAAAATGTACTCAACGATTTGTTCGAGACCACCAAAAATAGCAAAACCGCCCTTGTCTGGATTACGTCTAAAAAAAACATCAAATGCGACGCGATCCACATTTTTTAATTTTGTAAAGTAGCCATGTGCCATAGTCATCTCATAAAAATCCATAAGCATGCTAATATTGCGGCTTTCATGTTGCATTAGTTCACCAACCTTCTAAGATCTATAGAAATTTAGTTAATTGTTATTCGTTATTCGTATACCCTCATTATACAATATTATTCCTATATAGCTAGCACCTAGCATAAGCTATCCTAATAATCTTTATTGTGATATAACTATATATATACAACAATAATTTATATAGTTCGTATGTATGAAAGAAGCTAGTCTAGACTGTAAAACAAGCGACCATTACGCCATAATATTTTATTTTATATTGTTTTAAAAGCTTTCAATAATACATACATATCTATTTTACATGAGAATGAAAGGTACCATTATGGAAACAATCGTTCAAGCAAAACGCGTATTAGAAATTTTTAAAGAAATGAGCCAAATCCCTCGTGAGTCCGGCAATGAAAAAGGCATCAGCGATTACATCGTGAACTTTGCTAAAAATTTAGGTCTTGAAGTTCATCAAGACGAAATCTTTAATGTAGTTATCAAAAAAGCTGCATCTCCAGGTTATGAAAACCGTCCATCCATCATTTTACAAGGTCATATTGATATGGTTTGTGTTAAAGACCATGACTCTAACCACGACTTCTCTAAAGATCCAATTGCCAATATCATCGAAGGCGAATGGATGCACGCAGACCATACAACATTAGGTGCCGATAATGGCATGGGCGCTGCTATGATGCTTGCTCTCCTTGAAGATGAAAGCCAACAACATGGACCAATGCAATTATTATTCACTACCAACGAAGAAACTGGTATGGATGGGGCCTTTGCCATTAAAGAAGGTCAAGTAACTGGTGACTACTTACTCAACCTGGATACAGAGGTAGAACATGACTTCACCGTTAGTTGTGCTGGCGGTTGCCACGTACATGTAAAAATTCCATTGTTACGCGATAACAATCAACTAGGCTATGATGCGGGCTTATCCATTACAGTAACCGGCCTTAAAGGGGGGCACTCTGGCATCGAAATCAACGAGCAACGAGCCAATGCAAACCAAGTGTTAACCCGTGTACTCTATGATATTCAACAACAATATCCTATTAGCTTAGCGTCTTTTGAAGGTGGCGTAAAACATAATGCAATTCCGTCTAAGGCAGTAGCTGTACTATCCGTACGCTCTGAAGATGTGGCAGCCATTAAAACATTGCTCGCATACCAAGAAAAACAATACCAACACGAATATAGCGTACAGGATCCAGGCCTTACATTTGTAGTTGAAGATGTTCCTACTCCTGAAATAGTATATGCAGAAGACACAACAGAAGCACTTATTACATATATCTATCTTGCACAAGATGGGGTTCATTCTGTAAGTAAGTCTATCCCAAACCTTGTAGAAACATCTAATAATATTGCTATCGTACGTGAAAATCAACATACCATTGAAATACTCATTTCTATTCGTAGTTCCAATAGCAATAGTCTTGAATTCTTAACGAAAAAAATGATGCTTCTTGCAAAAGCACTTGGCGTAGCTGCAGAGCGTACAGGTGGATATCCAGCATGGGAATACGACAAAGGCTCAAAATTGGAAGAACAAGCGATTTCCTTGCATAACGAAATGTTCGATACACCAGCTAATGTAAATGCTATTCACGCAGGTCTCGAATGTGGTTTGTTAAAAGGCGTATTGCCAAATACACAAATGATTAGCTTTGGGCCTACTATCGTAAGTCCTCATACACCATCAGAACGCGTTCATTTACCTTCTGTTGAAAATGTATATGTGTACCTCAAAGCATTATTAGCAAAATTACAATAAAATAAATAATTACTATATTTTTGATGTATAATTTGTTATACTATAAGCAAATAACACATCAAGTTACGAGACCCATGTAATAGTGACTCTCCAACCCTCCTACAAGTAATTCAGCCATCTCTCCAACTGAATTATCTTGTAGGAGGGATTTTTTTCATAAAAATTTTTCAACTACATAAATAAATATTTATTCATACAGGAGTATTCTTTCATATATGAACAACATGGAATGCATCGTTTTATTTATAAATAATTATGAATATCAACTACATGTGCCAGTATACTCATATATAGTATATAATCTATAAATTTCAGAGAAGGCTGTTAAACTCTGATAAACTTGCTAGTTTCCATATACCCCATAGAGTATTTTCTGTGTTATCCTATAGGTGTATACTGTGTTTACATTACGCAGGAGGTATATATGATTCCAATAGTTATCATATCCGGATTTCTAGGTTCTGGAAAAACAACATTCTTACAACATATACTAAAAGAACATACATCGAAAGATAAAATTCTTATTATAGAAAACGATTTTGGTGAAACTAGCCTCGATGCTGCTAATCTTGCAAAAACAGGGGCCACAGTCCGTGAAGTAACATCTGGCTGTATTTGCTGTAGCTTACAAGGAAATTTCCAACAAGCACTACTTGATATTCTGCAAAATTACAAAATCGATATGATCTACATCGAGCCATCAGGTGTTAGCAAGCTCAGTGAAATCATCCATACTTGTAACGACGAGGACATTGCAAAATCTGCTTACATTCACGCATCAATAACGACTGTCGATGCTATGCAAGCACCAATGTTTATCAAAAATTTTGGTCTTTTCTTCAAGGATCAAATCACTCATAGTGATGCGATTTTTTTGAGCCATACAGAAGATATTCAACAGACAAGCATTACAAAACGTATGATTCGCGACCTCGCGCCACATACACCAATTCATGAAGAAGCATGGGATACCATTGGTTTGCGTGATTACATCAAGCGCCTGTATCATTGTCATGATGATCACTGCTTACACGATGAACATTTATTTATGAGTCATACCTTTAAGGATTTGCGCACCCTTAGTCTTGCACAATGGAAAACCATTTTAGAAGGCATGCCTGATACAGTGCTTCGTGCCAAAGGGATTGTACCAACCACGGAAGGTCCTCACGAACTCCAATACGGCACTCATTACTGTTCGCTTTCACCTAGTGAAACTAATGACTATAGTTTAGTCGTTATCGGCACAGATTTTAATGTACCAATGGTACATAACGAAGTGTGTCAATCATGATACCAGTTTATATCGTTACAGGGTTTATTGGATCCGGTAAAAGCACGTTCATAAACGAACAATTACAATACCGTAAAAAGCTAGGCGGTACCGCAATAATCAGCGCCGAAGAAGGCAGTGAACCTCTCATCAAAGAGCCCTTACAACTCAATGCGGATGAACTCAGTGCCATTGTTCCTAGCGATATCAAGTCTTACGAATTGATAGCCTGTAAAATCGGGGATTATTTAAAACGACTACAGCCAAAAGAGCTATGGATTGAGTGGAATGGCATGGTAAGCTTTCATCAACTAGAAGCCTTACTATATAGCGATATATTAAGCCACCTATTACAAGTAGAAAAGGTATTGTATATTTGTACCGATCAATTTGTCTCAACCATACTCCCTGGTTTAGGTAATGATGTAATGAGTCAATTGTATAGTGCAGATTGTATTATCACAGAATCCAATACACATCACGCTTTACTACGTACCTACAACGGAGAGGCTAAAATTATAACAGCTCCTACACCAGAAAAAGTAGAACAACTGTGCCGGAATTCCACATGGGGACTCATTCCTAATCTATTAGTTATTGGTATTACAACCTATATACTGTTGGTCACAGCTTTTCGCCATGACATCCCCTATTCCATTCACCAATGCTTCGCCATAATCACGGGCCTCATCATCGAGGCCATTCCATTCCTTTTATTAGGCACGGTAGGCTCAACGATTATTCGCTATTTCGTACCACAACGAGTATTACTAAAACTGTTAGGTGACCATTCTTTGAAAAGCTATGGGGCTGCTATGGTCAGTGGCTTTGCCTTGCCAATTTGTGACTGTGCCATCATCCCCTTATTCAAGGCGCTAATAGATCGAGGCATCCCTTTATCAGTAGCTCTTTTATTTATGCTCGCTAGCCCGATTATCAACCCTATCACCATTCTTTCTACATGGTATGCGTTTCCTGACAATCCCATGCTCTCCGTATGGCGTATCGTTTTAGGACTAGGTGTTGCCTTGTTAGTAGCCCTATCGTTCCGATTTTGGCCTCCAGCCACATCTATTTTGAAAGCAAGAACACCACAGAATCTTAGCTACGAAGAAATCGTTTTAGAAACAACTAAAACTAAACATATCGATAAAAAAAGATTGTTAGTCCATATGGAACGAGAGTTTTCTCAACTCTTATTCTATTTTTCCATGGCGGCAACTGTACTATCTATAGTTCAAGTGTATGGCAAGCCTTGGCTTCTCAACGCAGGATTAACCTTGCCAGAATTTACAGCCATTCCAATTTTGCTGATGTTAGCATTCTTCTTTTCAATCTGCTCTACATCAGATGCCATCATCGGTAAATCCTTGAGCACCTTATTTCCTATTAGTTCCGTAATGGGCTTTCTCATCTTAGGTCCGATGTTAGATATCAAAAACGTATATATATTAAAACAATATATGCCTACCTCATTTATCATACGATTAAGTATAACGATTGCCGTTATGTCCTATATAGCAGCATTAGTATTCAAATTCTTTCTTAGCTAATTTACAAATTTTTATAATCATTATCTCAGTTCTTAATTAATTAAAAGGAGATGATTTCATGACATTAGGACTGAAAGATCGCTTTTCTATCGTGAAAGGTCTATTGTATCTCATCTTAGGTATCTGTTGTATTTACCTCATTGTGACAGGTCGTTATTTGAACTATATTGCACCTCGTTATGAACTTTTACTAGGTATTAGTGGCGTTGCCCTTATTTTAGGCGGTTTAGCGACGATTATTTGGGCTCCGTCAAAATACTACAAACATAACTGGAAATCTATCGTTCCAATTATTATTCCTATTATGTTGCTCATCGTTCCTCCTGTTCTTGTACCATCAACAGGCGTTCATGGTGCCGCTCGTGTAAACGATGATACTAACAATTTTGACTTTACAAACGATGCTATTGGAGAGGTTGTCACCGTTAACAGTGAAAGTAAAGAGCCAGGAATTTCCAAGGACAAAAAAGAAATCGTTTTGAACTCAGACAATTTCTATCAAACCATTGTAAAAGTTGGATCTAATGCGGATCAATATAAAGACTACACAGTTTATATGACAGGCTATGTGAACCGCGAAGATAATACATTAAAATCTAACGAATTTACTATTTCTCGTATGGCTATGGCTTGTTGTATTGCTGACGTTGCCCCTATTGGCATGACAGCCTATAAAACAGATGGTGATAGCTTACAAAATGAACAATGGGTATCGATTGAAGGAAAGGTTTCTACGCGAGACTTCCACGGTCGTAAACAACCATATGTAGAGATTACAAAAATCAAATCTGCAGAACCTATATTAGGCTATGTATACCCTTAAGAATTACATAAAAAACGAGGCTTAACGCCTCGTTTTTAATAGGAATGATTCTGTTAAATAAAATAACCTATATTTTATAATTCAATGTCTATATGAATCTACAACAAATTGATGCCTTATAGATCGGAAGAGCG
>CAJZEE010000063.1 GCA_915066865.1 uncultured Veillonella sp. | reverse complement strand
CCGGGATACCGCCGTGAAAGGGCGGTGTCTTAACCGCTTGACCAACGGGCCAGAAATGGTGACTCACCCGCGACTCGAACGCGGGACACCCTGATTAAAAGTCAGGTGCTCTGCCAACTGAGCTAGTGAGTCATGTTGGCAGGGGTGGCTGGGATCGAACCAGCGCATAACGGAGTCAAAGTCCGTTGCCTTACCACTTGGCGACACCCCTACAGTGATTACGATGTGTAGGTTATGGGGTGAGTAGTGGGGATCGAACCCACGCGTAACGGAGCCACAATCCGCCGTGTTAACCGCTTCACCATACCCACCACCTTGTAGGTATCGAAGACATTGTCTTCGTAACAAAGAGAATTATATCTTTTCTAGAGATTTGTGTCAACACCTTTTTCTCAATTTCATTAATTTTTACAAACGAAACTTTTAATTGTGTTATCTCTAATATAAGCCCTTTAATCCCCATATAAATAAGGAAGCACTATCGGAAACTTTCGTTTCACAAATGGTGCTTCCCCATTATACATATTATTTACTTAGTTGGCAAATAATTTTTTACAAAATTTGGCAATGCAAATGCAGCTTTTTGAATATCTGCATTATAATACTTAGTTTCAAAGTTTTGTTCACGGTTTGGAGTCCATGTTAGAGGATCAAATGTTTTGGAACCCAATGTAAAACAATGCATTCCTGCAGGATAGATTGGAATAAAAGCTGTATATAAGCGAGCAATTGGGAAATGGCTATTAACGTAACCAAAAACTTTTTCCACTAATGGTTGATGTAACATCGGAGATTCTGTTTGTTGTACAAACAAGCCATCAGCTTTCAAAGCTTTTAATGTATTCTTATAGAATTCTTCTGTAAATAAGCCTTCACCAGGACCGATTGGATCGGAACAATCCACGATAATTACATCATAGTAATCTTCTGCTTCTGCCATGAAACCAATACCATCACCAATTTTTACAGTCAATTTAGGGTGGTTTTCAATCATAGCTTTAGCAATAGTTGGTAGATATTGTTTTGCCAACTCTACAACCTTACCATCGATTTCAACCATTGTTACTTCTTTTACACAATCATGACGTACACATTCTCTAGCTACGCCACCATCACCACCACCGATAATCAAAACGCGCTCAGGATTAGGATGTAAGAACAAAGGGATATGGCTCATCATTTCATGATAGATAAACTCTTCACGCTCAGATGTTTGGAACACGCCATCTAAAGCGAGCATCATACCATACTCTTTTGATTTAAAAACTTCAATTTTCTGGAACTCAGATTCCCCAGAGTAAAGCACTTCTTCCGCTTCAGCGCTTAGACGTAAGTGAGGTGTTTGTTCCTCAGTAATCCATTGACTCATGTAGTACCTCCTACTATTTATACTACAATACGCATCGCAAATCACTGCGATGCGTATGTATATTACTTTAATTGCTCTATTACTTACTCTTTGCGACTAATGTAACAGAATCCACCACCTAAAATAGTGTCTTTCATCCAATTCGCCAAAGAGAAATCACGAATTTCACCTTCATCAAAGATGCCACAGCGGATATCATCGCCGTCCATAAACATCTTGTGAATCGGAACCCAATGCCAGGTATAGAGAGCCTTCTCTTTTCCTTTATGACGATTTAAAAATGCTACAGGCACATCCTGTGCCAATGCATCATGTATAAACTGAGCTGCAGCCTCCACCTCTACGCGTGATGCACAGAACGGAGATACATTCAACATATGTACATCATAAGATAGGCTTTTATCCTCGAGTAAGCGAGTAAGACCACGTTCCATCCATTGAGTTTTATAAACACCACCACCAAAACGTGGCTTTACATATTTCCAAACTAAGTTCATCCGTTCTAAAGCAAGCGTTTGGTCGGATGTGGTTTCTAGATCTAATAAGCCATCCCTAAATAGCGAATAGCCCAATACTTGTGATGCCGATGTAGGCCCACAACCAGACAAGCGTTGCCACTCATCAGTGAACCACTCTTGGTCATACCCATATGATGTTTTACCATTTACATCGATATATAGCCATTCTGGATGTTTAATAGATACTTCATTCATGAGATTAACCTTCGATTACTTCTACAGTTTCCATGATAGCACCTTGTTGGATACCATCAACTACATCCATACCTTCAATGACTTTACCAAATACAGTATGTACACCATCTAAATGAGGTTGTGGCTCATATACAATAAAGAACTGACTACCACCAGTATTAGGGCCACGGTGAGCCATAGATAAAGCACCGCGCTCATGTTTATGCGGATTGCCAACTAATTCATCTTTAATTGTATAGCCAGGACCACCTGTACCGTTGCCATTAGGACAACCACCTTGTGCTACGAAACCAGGAATTACACGGTGAAAACGAAGGCCATTGTAGAAGCCTTTGTTAATCAAGTCGATAAAGTTTTGTACTGTGCCAGGCGCTTCTTTTTCAAATAATTCAATTACGATATCGCCGCCGTCAGCCATATGGATTTTCGCTTTTTTCATTGTTCAGGTACCTCCAAAATTGTACGCAACACATGTGCTGCTAATATAAAACCTGCCACTGGTGGCACAAAACTACATGTCCCAGGACTTGTGGCATCACCACGGAACTGTGGTTTTGTCGGTTTTTCAGTAGAAAATAAAACTAATTGTTTTTTTATACCCCGTTTTTTGAGTTCCCGACGCATAACGCGTGCCAAAGGACATGTATGAGACTTATTGATATCTACAATCATAAGTTTTTCTGGGTAAAAGCGATTACCTCCGCCCATACAAGAAATAACAGGGATGCTTTCACGTTGACAAACCTCAATGATATTAAGTTTCGCCGTTACCATATCGATGGCGTCAATAACATAATCAACGTTCAAGCTTTGAATAAATCCAGGATAGTTTTCCTCAGTATACATAATATCATGAGTTTCTATCACCACATCAGGATTGATAGAAAGAGCTCGCGCCTTTGCTACCTCTACCTTACGTTCCCCAATCGTATTATGAGTCGTAATCATTTGACGGTTCAAATTGCTAGGCGCTATGGAATCTCCATCGATAATGACGATGCGACCTACACCAGCTCGCACCAATGCCTCAAGGGCACCACCACCTACGCCACCTACACCAAAGAGCGCGATAGACGTGTCTCTTAATGTTTGGATTTTATTGGGACCAACCAACCACTCTAAACGGGTTAACATATATTCCATTAATATTTCCCCGCCGGAATGATTTCTGTCCAATATCCATCTGGATCTGCTATGAAATAAATACCCATATCAGCATTCTCATAAGCAACAACGCCCATTTCTTTATGCTTTTTAAGAGCCGCTTCATAGTCATCTACATAGAATGCCAAGTGGAATTCATTATCCCCCAAATTATAAGGACGATCCCAGTCACGCAACCATGTAAGTTCTAATTCATGTGCTGTATAAGGACTTTTTAAATACACGAGGGTAAAAGCACCGCTTGGGTCTTCCAAACGACGAGACTCCTCGAGCAATAACGCCTCTTTATAGAATGCTAGACTTTTATCAAGGTCTTTAACATTTATATTATTATGAGCAAACGAAAACTTCATAGAACCCCCTTCGTAAATACAGGATGTTTTTGTAGGAATTCTCCTCTTTTTATAGTAACACATTTGGCAAATCTATATCTAGTTTATGATATCTAGTTAATAACAAATTTTGCCGTACTACCGTCGTCACCTCGAGTCACTTCTAAATGAGCAGGTATACGAGACTTTAACTCAGGTACATGAGAAATGATGCCGATGAGACGTCCTGACGATTGCAACTGTAACAATGTTTCCATGGCGAGTTCCAATGTATCTGGATCGAGTGTACCAAAACCTTCATCAATAAACATCGTATCCATATGGATGCCACCAGCATAGCTTTGGATAACATCCGCTAATCCCAAGGCAAGCGCCATAGAGGCCAAGAATGTTTCACCACCAGATAAGGTATTTGCTGGTCTAGATTGGCCTGTAAAAGCATCCATAACCGCCAAATCGAGGCCTTGCTTGCCACGACCACCACCTGTATAGTCGGATCTCTCCAAGGAATATCTGTTGCGACTCATCTTCTGAAGTCGTAAATTAGCAGCATATACAACCTCATCTAAAATAGCCCCCAGCACATAGCGTTCAAAGGTAACATTTTTAAAGCCTTGCTCCCCACCATTAGCGAGATCATTTAATCGGCTTAAGAACTTCACCTTTTCACGAGCCTCACCCATAGCAGTTTCAAGTTCTTCTAATGAATTGAGCGTAGTTTCAATATGCTTTGTTTCTTTATCCCATGCCGCTAAATTACCTACTAGTGTATCCCGATGCTCTACTGCTGTAGAATAAATTTCATCAGTAATACTATCACTTGGCTTAACCATAGTTTCTGTGGCTTTTAATGCCGCATCATATACAGCTTGTGCTTTATTAAAGGCTTCAGTCAAAACGTTCAGCTGTGTTCTATAGATCTCTATCTCTTTAATCTCACGTAAAGACTCTACAAAATCATTCTCTGTTAAAGAAATGGATTGTAATGACTTTGTATAGTTCTTATACATCAAAATAAGATTTTTTGTTTCTTCTTTTACTTGAGAGGACAAAGTTTCTAAGCGTCCGCGTTTGGCATTCAATTGTTCTCGAGCAGTATCTAAATTAGTTTTGCTAACTTTCACCTGCTCATCGTAGAGTGTAATATCACTATCCAATGACTCTAACTGTTTTTGCCATGCAGCTATATCCGTGGTTGGTAAAGTTTTAGATAGAGCATCAATGTTAGCTTGTACTGAGCTAATACGAATTTCTAGGTCGTGTAGATTTTTAAGTAATTCATTATGGGCAAGTTCTAAAGTTGCTAACTTATCTCTAGCTACTTTTAACTCATGTTCATTGTCAGCTATAGTGTTACTCAACAATTCAGACTCACTATGTAAAGCTGTAAGTCGCTCCATTTTAGTCAACAAATCTTGTTGAACAGATGTAAAGTTTTTCTTAGAAAAACCATCCATAGATGACTTAAGTTTGGAACATTGTTCTACTTCTAACTTAGCTAACTCCTTAAGACGAGCATCTAATGTTTTCTGTTGTCCCACTTCGCTAGCTTGCTTTTGCAGTGCCAAGTCACGGGTTTTGCGAGCCTCTTCAATTTCATCCTTAGTCGGATACATCTCCGGCTTAGCTGCTAACCGTGGATGATCTGTAGAGCCACAAACCGGACAAGGCTCATTATCTACAACTAAATGAACTAGCTCAAAGGCACGTCCTTCTTGCATTAGATGCTCTAATCGTTCAAGATGTACCTTTGCAACCTGCAAGGTTTCATCTAAAGACGCTAACATTTGACCTTTATCGTCGATTTCTTTTTGTACCTTATTAATTTCTTCTAGCAATTCAGAATATCTATGTAAATCATTTAGTTGCCCTTGAATAACATTAGCATCCTCTAAGAATTTGTTATTATCTCGTAACTGTTTACGCAAAGCTTCTAAGTCGTTTTCTAAAGTCTTTACAAGCTTCCGTTGTTTAGCTAAGGCATCTTCGCTTTTTTTACTATCTAATTCTTCTAAATTACTCTGTAATGTGGACAATTCCTTTTTCAATACATCTAACTCATTAAACTTCTCTGCTTGTTGTTGAAATTGAGCCAAAGCAGTTCTTTTAGCTTGTATACTTTCAGCTCGACCTTCTAAGTCACTGTATACGTCTAAACATTTAGCCTCATGTTGAGTTGCTAGTTCTACATGTTCTTTCGCATCTGAAAGGGCCTGTTCTAAAGTTTTTAATATAGCTTGTTTCTCAATATATTGTTTATATAATTCATGAGTTGGTGCCAAAGAGTTAAGGAACTGAACCTTTTCGCTTAGATTTACACGCTCAGTTTCCCTTACTTTCACCATGTCAAGTTTCGAAGTAGCCTCAGCAAGAGATTGTTGAGCCTGATTATATAAAGACCATTGATTTCGGAGCACATTAAACTGTTCTACCACGGTTACTGCCTCATCTCGTTCTACCGCGAGAGCATCTCGATGTGGGCCCCGATTTGCTAGTAACTCACGCACATGCTCAATGGTTACCATTGGAGTCGCTCCATCATGAGGGATAGACTGCATAAATGCAGTTTGCTTAGTTAGATTTTCTTCAATACCTGCCTTTGCTTCATCATAGGCAACCTTCAGTGCTTCTTGTAACTTTCGATATAGCTCAGTTCTAAAAAGTGTATGCAGTAATTCCTCACGCTCACTCGTAGAGGCAACTAGCAACTTTCGGAATTCCCCTTGAGGTAATAGCACAACTTGTAAAAACTGATCCTTGCGAAAGCCTATAATTTGCTGAATAGTATCGCGAATAGCGGCAGCTGAGGTAGCAATGACCTTCCACTCACCATCTTTCCGCTCATATACAGTAGCGCTAGCATTCTGTTCACGCATCCCTGTACCACGTTTCTTTGCTACCATCTGTTTCGGTAACCGTTCAACACGATATTGTGCATTGCCAATAGCAAAGGAGAAATCGACACGAGTCATACGATGAGGTTCTGCAAAGTCACTGCGAATAGCATCTGTTTTGCGTACTTCTCCACTCGGCTCACCATACAAGGCATACACTATGGCATCTAAGATTGATGTTTTCCCTGCCCCCGTAGGACCAGCAATGAGAAACATGGAATGGTCTTGAAGCTCATTAAAATCTAAAGTGACCGAATCACGATACGGACCAAAGGCTTCTATAGTTAATGATATAGGCTTCATTTAGTCCTCCTTAAGAATTCGGTCCCATACAGAGTTGATATATTGCTGTTCTTTCTCTGTTAAAGGTTCCTTCCACACAGTTTCTGCAAACTGATTAAATAGATCACGTTCATTTAATTCTTTGAAAATTGCCTCACCCATATCTGCTATAGGCCCTGCCACGCGACCAACTAGATCAATGGTCATACAACGATGATATACCTGGCGCAGTTTAGCCATTCCATCCATAATCGGCATCGTATCAAGTAAACGGGCTTGCACATAATCATCCCTATGTTTAGCCTGTAATGCTTTATCATTTAACAGGTCTTCAAAATATCCTTCCAAAATGACTACGTCTCGCTTCGCCTCTACAGGAATCGTGTTAATATCTACGTTCCCCTTTGTATCCATATCAATGATGGTAAAAGACTTCTTCTGCATATGTTCATCAAAGGAATATTTTAATGGGGATCCACTATAGCGAATATGATCAGCTCCCATTCGCTGAGGCCCATGCAAATGTCCCAAGGCAGTATAGTGAAAGTCTTTAAAGACTTGAGGATTTACCTGTTCGCTGCCACCTACAGACAAGGTACGCTCTGAGCCCCCTACTTCACCGCCCATAACAAAAGCATGGCTAATGGCGATACTGCGCATCCCCTTAGGCACTTGTTTATACAAGTAATTACTCCAAGCCTGATACATTTGGTCATAATTGTGCAGATTCAAAGCGCTTTCGCAATTTTGTTCATAACACGGTGTTACTATGTCAGTAATTTCAATATTGGTAGTTTCTGTATTAGTAGACTCTACATCAGCAAATAAAGCCTCCCCTATGCGTCGGGGCTCACTAAAAGGCATAGGACAAATAGCCACCTTGCCATCTGTCCCTTCAAATTCAAAAGGCTTCAACGCGTGATGAGGAGAGCCCCAAATATGGATACCCGATTGGCCCAACATAGAGCGCCCCACTTCAAGACGTTCTGCTCCATCGTGATTACCGCTCACCACAAAGAGAGGCACCTTGTAGTCCATAGCGAGACGAGTGATGATGGAGTCCCACAATTCGATAGCTTCAATGGGTGGCACCGCTCTATCAAAAATATCCCCTGCAAGCAATATACCATCGATGTTTTCATCTTTCAAAATATTAAAAAACTGATGTTCCAACACATGAGCTTGGTCCTCTGTTAAGTACTGGCCATAAAAAATACGCCCTAAATGCCAATCGGCAGTATGTAAAAAACGCATTTTGTCCCCCTTTCCAGTTCTCCCTATACCTTACACAACGTATGTATTCAAATGCCAAAACGAGCTCTTAGTCCCATAAGTTTATGGAAATTCAATAACTTTATATAACTTTATATAGCTTTATATAGCTTTAATAGCTTTAACAGCTTTAATAGTTTTAATAACTTTATGAGTTTGCAATAACTAGTATAGCATCAGGTATTCTACATATTTATTATATAACTAAATTAACATCTGTATTTTAATTATTTATTTTCTACGATAGAGCGTAGCATAGCAATTTCCTTTGCGTAACCGTCCAATTCATTTGGTGTTTCCAAGTAGAATGGCAAGTTCGTCAATTTAGGATGTGTTACAACGCGGGCAATAGCATCGATACCAATATGTCCTTCCCCAATTTTTTCATGACGATCTTTATGGGCACCCATAGGATTTTTAGAGTCATTCAAATGAATGGCTTTCAAACGATCAAGACCTACAATTCGATCGAACTCGTCAATAACGCCATCGAGATTATGTACGATATCATAACCCCCTTCGTGAATATGGCAAGTATCAACGCACACACCCATGTACTCTTTTAGCTTTACGCCATCGATGATGCGTGCAATTTCTTCAAAACGAGAGCCAATTTCTGTACCCTTACCAGCCATTACTTCCAAGAGGACTGTTGTCTTCATACCTGGGAATAAGATTTCATTCAAACACTCTACAATGTATTCAATACCTTGATCTACGCCTTGCTTCACATGGCTACCAGGGTGAAAGTTATACATTTGACCTGGCAAATATTCCATACGCTCTAAATCTTCCATCATAGATTGCTTCGCAAAAGCGCGTAAATCCTCTTTGGCGGCACATGGGTTATAGGTATACGGCGCATGTGCCAACAAGGTACCAAAGTTATGTTCTTTCATATATGCACTAAGGTTATTCATATCCTCAACATCGAGAGCTCGCATGCTACCACCACGAGGGTTGCGAGTAAAGTATTGGAAGGTATTACCCCCAATTTTAGTCGCTTCCTTGCCCATATGTAAATAACCTTTGCTAATTGATAAGTGACTGCCTATTACAAACATGATACTCCTTTATACGATTATACGATTTCTACAATTTTATAATTATAAAACGCTTAACTCTAATATCTATTGTATTATGCTTATATCTAATTATCGCTATTCTATAACACTAATAGATATAAGGTATACGATATACGATTAGATATAAGATATACGATAACTAATATAACCCCTGCCGTGAAGGAGCCCTTCAACAACAGGGGTTATCTATTAATGACTTTCTTTTTTTGCACACTCAGGGCAAACACCTTCGAAGGTAATATGTTGACCTGTGATTTGATATTCGCTACCTTGATCAGCAATCGTTTTGATAGCTTTCAAATCAATGCCCATCATATCCTCTACCTTATTGCAACGAATGCAACGGATATGGGAATGAGCTTGTGTATCCCAATCGTAATGAGCACGCTCATCACCAACTTCTAAAATTTTAACAAGACCGATTTTTTCAAAAATCTCCATCGTCTTGTACACTGTAGCCAAGCTCATGCTTGGATGTTCTGGGCGCAACGTATGATACAACATCTCTGCTGTTGGATGATCATGATGACCACGCAAAGCATCATAAATCGCAATACGTTGTGGAGTTACTTTAAACCCCTGGCTACGCAAAATTTGTGCGATATCCATAATAATCTACCTTTCTCCACTTGGAAATCTATAAGGCATAGGCCATTATCGACCGTTTACAAGAAATAATTATTATTTATTATACCAAAATTCTCAACACTTATCAAGATAAATAGTATTAACTATTAAGTAATAAAAAATGTGGATTGCCCAGAAGCAATCCACATCCTATTAGTCTTTAAAGTAAGGTTTAAAACCTTCACTTTGATGGCGAGTTTTTTTCTCGCCACGCGGACGATCAAATTTACGCTCATCTCTGCGGCGGTCACCTTTACGGTCATTGCGACGATCACTTCTACGATCATCGCGACTGCGACGTGGGCGGTCATCTCGACGACGATCACCATCACGACGGCGACGATCACTACGACCACTTTCACGACGACGGCGTACGCGCAATGGTTTTTCTTCTGTAATATTTACAGGAGTAGTATCTGGTTCTTTTGTTAACAATTTAAGAGCTGCCGCCAAAAGTGTTACGGAATCTGTATCATTCAACAATTCCTCAGCACTAGATTTGAAAGGCGCCAAGGCTTCTAGATTATCTGTCATTTCAACGAGGCTTTCAATTGCCAAACGTTGTTGACCTTCAAGAACTTCACCTAATGAAGGTGCACGACGACGTGCAATTTTACGTTTTGTTAAACGCTCGATAGCATGTAAATGCTCCATTTCACGAGGGATAACGAACGTGAAAGCTTGACCTGCTTTACCGGCACGACCTGTACGACCTACGCGGTGTGTGTAGCTTTCAGGATCTTGAGGCATATCATAATTATATACATGAGACACGCCAGAAATATCAAGACCACGAGCTGCCACATCTGTAGCCACGAGAATATCAATGGTACCTTCGCGGAATTGGCGAATTACGCTGTCCCGTTTTTGTTGAGACAAGTCGCCATGGATGCCTTCCGCCATGTAACCACGTTTCTTAAGACCTTCTGTCACTTCATCAACACGACGTTTCGTACGCGTGAAGATAATCGCAAGTTCAGGTGTTTGGATATCAAACAAACGACAAAGAACATCGAATTTTTGACGGTCTTGCACTTCGATATAGTATTGTTCGATCAAGTCCATCGTAACTTGAGTCGGTTTCATGCGAATCAATGTTGGCTCTGTCAAATATGTTTCAGCTAATTGTTGGATAGCTTTAGGCATAGTTGCAGAGAACAACAATGTTTGATGGTCTTCTGGGATAGCACCCAAGATTTTATTGATATCATCAACAAAGCCCATATTTAACATTTCATCGGCTTCGTCCAATACCACAACTTTCACATGGTCAAATTTAATAGAACCACGGTCCATATGATCCATCAATCGGCCAGGAGTGGCAACGATGATTTGAGGGTTCTTTTTCAAGGCACGGAACTGACGATTAATATCTTGACCGCCGTAGATTGGCAATGCTGTGATATTCGTGTACTGAGCCATTTTGTTAAGCTCTTCAGCTACTTGAATAGCTAATTCTCGTGTAGGGGATAAAATAACTACTTGAACGTGACGCTCATTCCCGTCTACGCGTTCCAATACAGGCAAGCCAAATGCTGCTGTCTTACCAGTACCTGTTTGAGCTTGACCGATCATGTCCTTACCGCTCATGGCAACTGGGATAGCTTCCTGTTGAATTGGCGTAGGCTCTTCAAAGCCCATATCGTTTAACGCTCTTAGAACAGGTTCGCTAATCATTAATTGTTCAAATTTTTCTAACATCTAAATGTGTTTCCTCCTATCGCGCACGAACTATGCGTATTTAAGTAGTATATCATATTTCGATGGTGAGCGCTATAAAAGTAATTCTGAATCTAAGCTAAATAGGATTTCTTTTCCCCTTAAAATGTTCAATCAACACAATTCCACCTGATACGCATAACAAAACAAGATATGACAAATGAATAGGCGTATACAAGCATTCAACAAGAACAACCCATATAATTAATAGTAATTTAGAAATCCATTTCGTTCTTATTTGATCAGCGATTATAAATATAGATAAATTGATAATTATTTTAATGATTATCGCAGCAATAATAACTAATGTCGTAAATTCTTCTCTATAATCAGTCAATTCATATAAGGGATATAATAAATAACTTAATAAAACGCTAAGTATTATTAAAAACCAAATATTGAGTCTCTTTAAAAGTTTAGATTTACTATAGTGAAATACGCCAACCAAAAGAAAAAGTAAAACACTAAGGAATATTCCTATAATTAATAGATAATCTAACTGAATCATGATTTATACTGCCTTTTAATGATTTTTAATTTCTAAAAATCATTCCATAAGTGCCCACACAAAACAACATTATTTTAATAATATCTGAGTTGGTATATGGTCTATTAAAATAGTACTTTCCTAAATGCATAAGCAAACACGATCATACCAAACAACACAGAAACTATAGCAATAAGACTCCGTTTAAAATATACGCTGTCTCTCTTCTGACAAAACCCTGTAAGCATTGTTAAAAAAAAGAAAAACAACCAAATACTGCCATAATTCACTATAAATTTATAATCTTTATCAATTAAAAATTTAAGATTTAATATCACCAACCTTATAATAGAAATTATTGATAAATACTTTGTTAAGCTACCAAAAATCCTATGTTCTTTTATATATTCATGTTTTTTATCAATTGGATGATTACGAATCTCAAGTTTATATAATCCCATAGATAACGACATAGATATAAAAATCCAAATATATCCTAATATTTCAAGTTTATTCATCTTCCACCTTCCACTATATGGTTACCGACTCAAATACTGACGAAGTGTCTGGTTTTCTAACGGCCCTAACTGCAATGCCTTCCGATTTTTAATTGCATCAATGGTTAATG
>CAJZEE010000062.1 GCA_915066865.1 uncultured Veillonella sp. | reverse complement strand
GCTTCCGATCTCTCAAGCATCTTTTTATCTATATCGCTGATTGAATCGGCACATTCTTTAAGTTGTTTTATTATTTGCGGTGCTTCATCTAATGATTTCTTATATTTCATCTTGTGTTCAAGAGAAGCCCAAAAGTCCATAGCAATAGTCCTTATCTGAAGCTCAATAGGTATAAGCTCTTTGACATCATGAAGATAGATAGGTACCTTGATTATCATGTGGTAAGAAGAATAGCCGTTTGGCTTTGGATTTTTGATATAGTCTTTTATTTCTACAACTTCTACATCATCTTGCGATGCAAGTACATCGGCAATACCGTAAATATCATCTGCAAAACTACACACTACTCTTATTCCTGCTATATCATAGAGATTTTCTTTTATTGATTTTACAGATACATCCAAGTTTCTACGTCTTAGTTTTTGTGCTATACTTGCAGGTTTTTTTAACCTGCTCTTTACAAATTCTATGGGGTTTCTGCTGTTTTTAAGTGATAATTCGTCATTTAATATCTCAAGTTTCGTTCTTACAGTTCTTATAGCTGATTTGTAATGGAGCATTAGATCCTTAAATTCACTTAAATTTTCTAATATTCCTTCTGCGTCCAAAGACATAATTGTTAATAACTTTTCATCATATACTTGCACTTCATCCTCCCAATGACCTGTTATGATAATTGTATAAATTAATAATTATTTAATTTTTAAATGTACTTTTATCTTTTATCATGACTAATATAATAAGTTAATTTCACTACCGATATACCGATGATTATACCAACTGTATCAATCAGTACATCAGACAGTTGAGAGCTGCGTCCTAGAGAAAATAATTGTATAAATTCATCTAGACTAGCTATTACTATACCCACTACTATTGTTTTTACTACTGTGCCATATTCAATATAGCGGCGTAGAACTACATATAAAACACCACCAAGGATTGTGAACTCTGTAAGGTGGGCTAATTTTCGAATAATCCTATTTAAGGCCCATATATTTCCGTAAAAGCCTAATTTATTAGCTATAGGGGCAATCCACTTTGCAAAAATAAGACTAAACCCATCAGAGGTTCCTCCATTTTGCAAGGAATTATCCCATATAAAAAACACAATTAGACATAACACAATATATAGTATCCAACGTTTCATACTACTCTCCTAAACGCCACAATACATATAGCTGTATTAATCTCTATCAAAAATATCTCGTGTATAAACTTTATCTTTTACACCTTCTAAGCTACTATCCCAGCGATTAGCTACAATGACATCACTAACACGCTTAAAATCTTCAAAATTACGTATAACTGGCGAATTAAAGAAATCTTCTGCATCTAGTGTAGGTTCATATACTACCACAGCAATCCCTTTCGCCTTAATACGTTTCATAACACCTTGAATGGCTGATGCTCTAAAATTATCAGAGTTCATCTTCATGGTCAAGCGATAGATACCAACAATTTTCGGATTTTTAGCAATAATAGTATCTGCCACATGATCTTTACGTGTTCTATTCGCATCAACAATGGCAGAAATTAAGTTTTGTGGTACATCATTATAGTTAGCTAATAATTGCTTTGTATCTTTTGGCAAGCAATAACCACCATAACCAAAGGAAGGATTATTATAAAAATCTCCAATACGAGGATCTAAACAAACCCCTTTGATGATTTGACTTGTGCTAAGGCCACGTACTTCAGCATAGGAGTCTAACTCATTGAAATACGCTACACGTAATGCTAAATACGTATTAGCAAACAATTTAATTGCTTCCGCTTCCGTAGAATCAGTATATAATTGTGGAATATTTTCTTTAATAGCACCTTCCGCTAATAATTGTCCAAAACGACGTGCTCTGTCAGAATCCTCGCCCACAACAATACGGGATGGATATAAATTATCGTATAAGGCTTTACCTTCCCGCAAGAATTCTGGCGAAAAAATTAAATTCTCCGTATTAAATTCTTTACGCATTTGTACCGTATAGCCTACCGGTACAGTTGATTTAATAATCATTACTGCATCAGGATTAATCTCTAGCACAGTTTTAATGACTTGTTCAACAGAAGATGTATCGAAAAAGTTTTTTTGAGGATCATAATTTGTAGGTGTCGAAATGATAACATAATCTGCACTGTTAAAAGCTTCTACTGGGTCAAGTGTAGCTTTGAAGTTTAACTCCTTAGTAGCTAAATACTCTTGCAATTCAGCATCTACAATAGGTGTCTCTTTGCGATTTAACATATCTACTTTTTCTGGGATGATATCGAGGGCCACCACTTCATTGTGTTGAGCTAACAACACACCATTGGAAAGGCCTACATAGCCTGTACCAGCAATTGCAATTTTCATTTATTTGCCCTCCATCATATAGAAATCTTTATACCATATGGCAAAACGCTTTAACCCTTCTCGTAAGGTTGTATTAGGTTTAAAGCCAAAATCTGCTTCTAACGCACTTGTATCAGCATATGTAACAGGCACATCCCCTGGTTGCATGGGTACTAATTCTTTATGCTCCTCAAAATTATAATCTTCTGACAATACGCCAGCAGAAACCAATTCCTCTGAAAGAATGCGCACAAAATCAAGTAAATTTTCTGGGTTGCTATTGCCGATATTATAAATAGCGTACGGTGGAACCGGCAAGCCATCCGCACCATTGCGACGCTCTGGTGCAGTAGATATAACCTTAGAAACGCCTTCTACGATATCATCGATATAGGTGAAATCACGCTTACAATTGCCGTAGTTAAAAATTTTAATTGTCCCACCATTACGTAATGTATTTGTAAAACCAAAGTATGCCATATCTGGACGACCTGCAGGGCCGTATACAGTGAAGAAACGAAGCCCTGTGCTAGGGATGTTATATAATTTAGCATACGAATAAGCCAATAACTCATTTGACTTTTTTGTAGCTGCATAAAGAGATACAGGATTATCTACTTTATCATCTGTAGAGTATGGGATTTGTTTATTTGCACCATATACAGAAGAAGATGATGCATACACTAAATGCTCTACACCTCTTTCACCATCGTCATAAGAATGACGACAAGCTTCTAGAATATTATAAAATCCAATAATATTAGACTCGATATAGGCGTCGGGGTTAGTAATAGAGTAACGAACCCCTGCTTGAGCTGCTAGATTCACTACAACTCGTGGTTTATAGATAGCAAAAATTTCATCAACAAAGGACTTATCTGCAATATTCCCTTTTTTAAAAATCCATATATTCTTATTATCTTTGCTAAGTTCATCAATCTGTTGCAATCGATACTCTTTCAATGCTACATCATAGTAATCATTAACAGAATCTATGCCAATAATTTGAGTCCCTTCTGCTTCAGATAGTAAGGACATAACTAGATTAGCCCCCACAAATCCAGCGGCACCCGTTACAAGGATTACCGTGTTGTTTAAATCTACATTTTTTGAAAGCATATGTACTCCTTTCATAGTTCTGTTAATTATGTCGTTTTACTTTACTTAAGACTTTTTTATAGCCAGAAGCAATAATTATGCGCTCAGATGGAATGACGTATAAAATAGCCACATATAATACAACACATAAAAGCATACAGACGACGGTCCACCATACTGCATCATAGAGATGTAAAATACTATAGGCAATTAACCCAACTATAGATGCTGTAATGAGATATACACTGATATTAGATATTATGCGAAATGCACTCATATTGACAAATAAAGCCAGTAGCAACATAGAAGCTGCTAGCATTTCCATTCTTACTAACGATCGAGCATATACAAAGGTACTGAAATCATATTGAATACAAATATAAATAACTGGTATTAAAACTACTAGATGTAATATTTGAGTCCAAAATGATAGATTAGGCATCCCTTTTGCACGAAATATTTCGGAAATCAAATTAGCTGTTACAGTCATAATAGCCGAACTCAATGCCCAGGAACCTAATACAATGCCCGCTAACGTCCATTGTGGCCCTAGTAAAAGCTGAACAACAAAGTCTTGAAATACAAATAAGCCTACACCTAGAGGTACCAAAAATAGAGCCATATAGCGTTGGAATGTAAAGAATGTATTCGAAAAGGCCTGTTGATTATTTTGCACACGACTTAAAGCCGCGAATAATACAGGAGCCAAAGATGCTGTAGCCATAGCCATTACAGTCGTAACAATAGCCATTGGCATCTTATATATACCCAAATAATAGGCATCTAAAAAACGGCTAATAATGAATGTATCCACCCAAGCAGTGAGCCATATAGAAAATGCTTCAGCTAAAGACCATGCACTATAGTTAAACATGTTCATAAAGACGCGACTACTAAAAAACAGATGAATTTGATTCTTCCGACTCTTTAATAATGCCAACGCCGTAAATAGCTGAGACCCTAGCATACCAGCAATTAAAGACCAATAATCGTACCCCATAAGCGCCATTGGTATAGATATCAATATAGGTGTAAGAATTGTTATGAGCCTAATATTTAAAAGAAACTTGAAATTAAAATCTCTTCGATACAATGCCATTTGGACACTACTAAAAGCAGATAAAGGAATCATAGCGCCCATCACGGCTAAAGGTATACCTAAGCCATCATTACCTACTAATACGGCCAATTCATCACGACCGATTATGATAGCGCCCCATAAAACTAGAGAAAACACTAGGTTGGCAATAAAGGCCACATCTGTGGCCTCTTGCTTATCTTGGGTACTTTCAAACTCATGCTGAACAAGAAATTTTTGAAAACCCGCATCAGCAAGCATTTCCGCAAAAGATATAACCATCATAATCATCGCCAATATGCCGAATGCAGTCGGTGCTAACATATGAGCCAATATTATATTTGTCAGTGGTGTGATAAGCTTTGCCAAAACCTCTGTAATAACAGACCATTTAGCAGCAGCTACGATTTTAGTATCCATTATTTCTTATTGATATTCTTAATGCCTCTCAAGAATAGTTCATGATGAGCTTCACATTCCAAATAATTTTGTATTGCTAAATAACTCATTTTGCCCAAAATAAGTTCTACCAATTTTCGGCCCAATAAAGCATTAATAGCGCGTACAATAAATGATCTACCTAAAAACTCACGCAAATAACGTTTTACATGTGTATCAGCAAAGGCCTTATAAGCTTGAGTCACAAAGTGAGGGTCTTTAATTTCTTCACTACGTTTTCTATAAGCCTCTAATGTTTCTGTAGCTTCAACTTCTGTGGCTAGTCGTGTACCATTATCGGTTCTACGAATAGGCAATTCAGACACCACAAAATCATCCTTAGTTACGTCTATAGTAACTAGTATTGCATCTTTCACAAATTCCTGATGATTTACATAAAAGTCAGAGTTAAAAATAAAGTTTCCCTGTCCATAAATGATAGTGCCCCCCTGGTAATCTTCGCGAGACCCTACACAATGATTATGTTGACAGATAACGAGATTCGCTCCACTATCGACAAATTTATGGCAATATTTCTGTAGCATAGGAGATGGATAGCGATAGAATTCCTTGCCGCCGTGATATAGAACAATGACGTAGTCGCATTGTGCCTTTAAAACTTTCACTTCGTCAAAGCTTTCTAGCACATCAAAAGGATTAGCCCCCATTGTATGACAAGTAGCTATAGTAAACTCGTTCTCTGTACAAAGATAAAATCCAATACGTACATTATCTTTTTCAAAGATAAATGGCTTCTTAGCCTCTTTCAAATTAGCTCCAGCTCCAGCATGAGCAATCTTATGCTGCTTCAACAAATTTAATGTTGTCGTCAACCCTTCCACCCCTTGATCTAAGGAGTGGTTATTAGCCAGTGTTAAAAATAACGGCTCTAATGCCTTATATCCATTAATTGTTTTTGTAGGCGCAATTAAATTATTACCAAATTTTACGATGGGTGTCTCTATATCAGTAAGAGGAACCTCTAAATTGAAAACATTTAAATCCGATTGCTTCAAAATTTCATAAAGCTCTTTTCCTACAAAAGCTTCTCCATTACCGTTTTCAAATAATGTTTTATTAATATCCGTAGGAACTAAATCAGCCCCGATGTACATTCTCAAGATGTAACCACTCTCCTAATTCATAATCCTTTGACATAGGACGAAATCTTTCAAATCCAGCACCAGGAAAAAATGTTAATTCTCCAATAAATATATGCCCTTTAATTTCATAAAAATCAACACGCAAAAATGGACACCCTTTGCTAAGCTCCATCGCAACCTGTTGCATTTCACCATATGTATCTGGCTTTGGAAACTCTGTAGGTAACGGTGGATAATGTCCAAAATGAATTCCCATAGGATTCCAATCGATATCATAGAAGTTCATACGCGTTCCTGTTTTAGAAAAACGATTAGAACATACTACTGTTAACTTTGGTTCACCATGAAAGCAATACATCTTATAATCTAATATGTCATTGCTACCTAACTCCGACAAATATTCCTCTCCGATAATACGTCGAGGAACATTCTTATAAGGCCACTCTCTAGCAATACGTGAATAATCCCGTTTTAAGAATGTTCTTAATTTAGCTTTTGCTGCTTCCCAATCAAGTGTTGATTTATCTTTACAAATAACGATGCCTCCACTATCATGTGTACATTTCAAAACGAATTGATTAGGCAATCTATCAAGATCAATATCATCTACAGAGTTCCATACGGAAATCGTAGGTATTATATACTGATTTCCTACACGTTGAGCAATAAAATGTTTAGCTTCATGTTTATCAACCATCACTGTTTGTATTGGGTCTCTAAAATTAACCTTAAGCCATTGTAACTTTTCGCTGAAAGTTTTTGGATTTTCTAGATCTAAAGGATATCCCATATACTTAGGAAATACCTTCTTCAAAAAGTCTTCATCAGACAAAGAGTCATAATAACCCGATTTAATTAATACCCTCGTACGATAGTAAGGTTTTGTTAGAAAGGACATGCCAACATTACACAATTTTCTGAACTTCATGTTTTCGTCCTTTCCGAAGCAGTTGCACTTCTAAATAAAACAACATCATATAAAAATAAGTGCTCTTACTTTCATAAGAAACCATACCCATATCCATAACAATCTGTGAAAGGAATAGAATGAGTACCATTATATATTCATTACTATGGATATCACGATAGCGAATTAAATTATAAGCCACATAGAGATACATTGAATAATAGGCTAGTAAACCAATGACACCCGTGCCAGCTAATAACTCAATATAATTGTTATGCAAGTAGTAATTATCTTTACCATACACGAAAAAAGTATATACAGATGGATTATTGATACCTACACCAGTTATGGGAGATTGATAAAATAAGTCCCATCCAATATCTACCAAAGCTAACCGAATAATAGTGGATGAGTCCCCCCCTGTGCCTGTAAAGGCTTCTACCATGTTAGACATTCGGTCTAATACTTCAGAGAACATCGGCAATTGCAATACCGCAATACCTATAATGGTAAGACCTAATAAGGAACCAATAACTTTTACAATAGAATTGACCGCATTAGCACTACGAAAACTTTTAAAAATAAAGAGTAATACTGTACCAACACCGACAAAAACTAAGGCCTTACGACTACCTGTAGCCGCTAAAATACCAAGTGTTGGTAATGCAATAATATGCCACCAACGAGGACGATCGTATAGCATATAATACAAGGTCATAACAATAGCATTGGCACCCAATAGCCCTACCGTATTCGCATTCAATGCATCATTAGCAATACGTGCTGAGGATGATAAAACAGTAATAAAATAATCTAAACCGTAGAAATAAACAGTATAGAAACAAACTATATAGCCTGTCCACATGCCAATCTTTAATAATGTATCCACCGATTTCTTATCTTGATAACACATGTATAAAATGATGAGCATAAAGAATATCTTGACCATATCAAAACTTCGGCTCATAGCTACGGAAACATCTGTGGCATTAATCGCACTTAGATAACAAGCACCAATAAAAATTAACATATAAGCATGCATCCAATTAAACCGCAGTTTTATAACACCCTGTTCTCGTATAAGATAAAAAATGATGAGGCCAAATAAGCATACAAATAATACATACGCACCATAGTTCGCTTCGCCAAGGGCAAAGGAAATGGTCAACGACAACACTAAAAAGATTAGAGTTATGAACCATATCATGCGATCAGCAAGAGCCGTAATATTTAACTTCAATGGTTCTCCTCCTTACAACTCATAAAACTTCTAACCAACGTTTTGCGATTTTCCATAATGGAAATTCATCGCGTACTTTGATGGCATTCTGTGAAAGTTTAGCCGCTAGTGCAGGATCCTTTAATACACTGCGCATAGCTTCATACATAGCCTGCGTATCACCTACAGGTACGAGAATGCCATTCTCTCCACTTTTAATTACCATGCGAGCACCGCCTACAGGACAATCTGTAACTACTACAGGTAAGCCCATACCCAATGCTTCTAGCATGGAATTTGAAATACCTTCAAAATCAGAGGATGATACAAACATAGAACAAGGGGCTACCTTTTCTAAAATATTACTAGCAAAGCCAGGCAATAAAATGCGATTCTCTAAATTAAGAGACTTAATTTGAGCTCGTAGTTCATCCTCTAATACACCTTGTCCATAAATAACGAGTTTATACGCTGGAAACTCGTCTGCCAACATACTGAAGGCATTAATCATCATAGGCAAATTCTTTTGCGGATGCAAACGACAAGCTGTAACAATTGTCTTTTCTCGTTCCCCCTCTATTGGTGGTGGCAATTTGCCATTAATAGGATTGGGGATAATAACACCGCGATTTTGAACAGATTTCGGGAAATAAGAACGAGCATCTTCCGTTTGGAATACTAGTGTATCTGCAAATCTAAAGGCAAAGTTGCGCAATGCTTGTTGATGCCAACCAATAGGAACTTTGCGTGGATTATTGCGTTCAGAAAAAACAATGCGATTTTTTATAAACCAAGAGCTAATCGCTAAGATAAAACTCGATGCAGACAAAAAAGATAAGCATGTCGCATTTGGCCTAGTCTTTAAGATTTTGATTAGTTCTTTTATTTCTTGCATAAAGCGAATGACTTTATTAGAGCTTGTAGTATGAATTTCGATTTGTTCAATACCTTTCTCTAACGCATATTCATTACCATATCGATTAGGGCTTGTTTGGATAACTGTAATATGATGACCATCATGTACCCACTGACGAGCCAACTCTGTTAAGATTCGTTCAGCCCCATCGTTACCAAGGGAGATGGTGACAATTATTATTTCCTTTTTCATAAGCCTTCCTCTTGGATATATTCTGCCAGTCTTACATAGGCTTGTGCCATTGATACCTTAGGTTTCCAACCTAAAGACTTTAACTTCTTAGAACTTAAGAACATGTGTACTGTCGGTGCATAGCCGAACCCTTGTACATCTTCTGGAATATCAAAAACAACTTTACTCTTATTATTGCTCACATGAGTTGCCACTAATTGAGCAATGCTTGCAATAGAACGAGTCTCTTCATCATGACATATATTATAGGCCTCGCCAGCTTCGCCCGCCTTCATAAGGGCTAAAATACCAGTTAATACATCGGTAATGTAGCAATAGTTCGACATAGAATCGCCTTTTGTGTGAAGAACAATATTTTCATGTTTAAGAGCACTCTTGGTAAACTGCATGAATACACGGTTATCTGATACCGGAACACCAGGTCCAAAGGTTTGAGCTAGTCTAGCTATTACAGCAGGCACGCCATATTCCACAGCATAGGACTTGCAATAACATTCACATAGTCTCTTACTTTCAGAATATGAACTACGAATATTTAGATGATCAAGATACCCTAATCGGTCTTCAGTCATAACTTGACCAGACTCATAAGGTACACCATATTGTTCCATACTAGATAAGTAAACTAGTTTCTTTACCTTTTGACGGCGACCTAACTCGAGCATGGCCTCCGTACCATAAATAGAGGTACGGATAGTTTCTACTGGATGTTCTACAAAAAACTTAGATTGTGTTGGTGCGGCTCCATGCAAAATATAATCACATGGCACATCAATAGATTCTAATGAGCCATCTACTAGGGTTAACGACTTATTGTCTAAATACTCACCGAGAATGGTTTTTGTCTTTTCATGGCTTCGCACATGACCAATCACTTTTAAATCCAGGTCATGAGTCTCATTGGCAAGTATAAGTAATTTTATAAACATCGATCCAATAAGCCCCGTTGCACCTGTTATAAGAATGCGTTGATGACGGAGGAAATGAAAGTAATTTTTTTCATGTACTAAAGCCGTTAACTCACGTTGAATAACGTAATTACTCATCTTTTAATCCTCCTAGCTCACGATTTTTAATAATCCCTGTGAACATATAATAATCAGATGGAGTTGTAATCTTTATATTTTCAGTTTCCCCTAATACAGGATATAGAGTATATCCATAGTGCATCATCATCGATGCGGAATCAATAAAGTCATGAATGCCCTCATCTTTTGCACGATTATGAACTGATATAATATCATCTAATCTAAAACTCTGGGGCGCTTTAGCCATGAGACATTCATTACGATTTAAAATGCGGTTAATAGAACCATTTTGGGTAACCATAACCGTTTCTATAGCTGGAGTAACAGTAATGGCAGACCCCTTTGATTCAACAGATTCTATGTTTCTCTCTATAGTAGAATTATCTACAAGTGGACGAACCCCATCATGAATCAATACAGTCACCGCATCATCAGGAAATAAACGCTTAGCCTCTACGAGTCCATTATATTGGGATTCTAGAGCGCTTTCACCACCAGGCACAATGGATAATACCTTTTGTAGCCCCGCCTTTTTGATGAGCTGTTTTGTATGATCAATCCATTCTGCTTTGCAGGCAAGAACAATCCCATCAATTGTCTCCGTTTGTTCAAACACATCTAAGGTTTGAATCAAAATTGGTCTACCGTTCCATTCTAAAAATTGTTTTGGCGTCTTGCTATTTTTCATACGAGCACCTACGCCACCCGCAAAGATTACTGCTATTCGTTTCATAGGCCCTCCTTATGGTTGAGCTTCTTTTTTGGCATAATATATGCCTTTATACTCCTTGTAAGGTGTATGTAGATCAGCAAATACTGCATCATGTTTTGCCACACGTTGTTCTATAGGTGGTAATTGCATATAGTCGCCCCAAATAAGACGCAAATATCTCTCATACCCTTTCATAACAGGTATTTGATGACCTTCAAAGTCTTTATATACAACAGAAGCAAAGTCCTCTCTAGGATGACGTAGCTTCATACCTTTTAAACTGCCAATTAACTCCGTACATTCATCACTGGTATCAAAGTCGTATTGAGTCATTCTCTTTTCTGCAAATCGCCAAATATGATAGCGTATAGACTGACTGGAAAAGATTTTATAAATATAACCAGCTAAAGCGCGATATGTAGGCCCTTTATTATCTGGTAAACGCTGCGCATTAAAGAGTGCAAACGTCATGGCCCACATCAATTGCAATACACGACTAATTTTGCCGGGTGCACAGCCATCAATAGGCATAATTTCAAGTGCTAAACCATGACAAACATCTTCATGCATACTATGACGATTAATAAAGGTCGTATTATTATCTCTTATAGATGCACCTGCATCATGATAGATGTGATCTCGATCAGTACGACAATACGTAAATCGTTCAGTGTCAGCATATTTGGGCCATAATTTAGCTAACTTTTCATAATCTGGACGAGGCATAAATAGATCTAAATCATCATCCCAAGGGATAAATCCATTATGCCGTATAGCCCCAATGAGACCACCGCCGCAAAGATAAAAGCGCAAATTATGTTTATTGCAGAACTCTTTAAAGTACAGCAACATATTCAGCTCTTTTTCTTGTATTTCCTTTGTCATAGATGTACTCATAGGGACCTCTTTCAACGTAATACAGCTAATACTGTATCAATCATCGTTTTTATATCTTGTAAAAAAGATAAAAACGAACCCGAAAACCCTCCTGTAGCCGAAAAACAATTCTTAATTGATGCTAAAGGAACCGATAAAAGTTTTGCGCTTTATGTTTCTAATTTAGAAAGCGGAGAAGTGTCTATCAGTTCTAACTTCGAAGAATTGCCCGAAACAGGTTATTTTTGGTCTTTTGGTCAAAATACAGCGGTAGGCCTATCCTACAAAGGGCAAAACCCTGGTATTGGGGTATCGTACAAACGAAATGGTGATAAGTTAGAAAAAATAACTGACTTCCAAGTGCCTTCGCGTTTTACTACCTACGGTTTCTTCGACAAATATTTTGTTGTAAATGTAGGCGGACAAACCCTCGCAGGGCAACAAATTAATGGCAAAGACCGCAATGATGGTGCAACCTTTATTTTCCATAATGTATCCGATTATAAAGTAGCTACTCAAACTACCATCGGTACGCTCGAAATCACCAAAGATTTAGGTAAAAACAACAAAGAAATTGCTTCTTTTTCTGGTATTTTAGACAGAGGTAATGGCGAGTTTCTTTCGGCAATGATTTATTCTGAGCGCAATCAGCCTCGTCCTGGTAGCGGTTCTACTACAGCTGCTATTACCAAGCTCGATTCTATTTGGGTTGCCGCTTTCGATAAAAATATGAACCTAAAACGCATCTACAAAAGCGATAAGTTAGGTTATTCATCAGGGCGTTT
>CAJZEE010000061.1 GCA_915066865.1 uncultured Veillonella sp. | reverse complement strand
CTTTCTTAATTAAATAAGACAAATTAAATTTACGTATACTAACTTAAATAGACTCAAATTTACTTTGTTATTGTAAGTACATGTGCTACTAGCAACCTTCTGCTAGTGGCACTCATTAATACAAGGAGGTTTCCATGGAATGGGCCGTTGAAGTTGAAGATATGACCGTAGCATATACGACAAAACCCGTATTATGGGACGTAGATATGAAGGTACCCATCGGTTCCTTAGCGGCCATTGTCGGCCCTAATGGTGCCGGTAAATCCACATTATTAAAGGCCATGCTCGGCCTACTAACAGTTATCTCAGGAAGTGTAAAATTTTATATCGATCACCACTTAGCGATGGACAAAAACGATTACAAGAAAATCGCCTACGTCCCTCAAAGTGGTAGCGTAGACTGGGACTTTCCCACTACCGTACTGGATGTAGTCCTCATGGGCCGTTATGGTCATCTAGGTTGGTTTAAGCGTCCTAGCAAAAAGGATAAGGAACTCGCCCTCTCCATGATAGAAAAAATGGGCATGAGCGACTATGTGGACAGACAAATTCGCCAACTTTCAGGGGGACAACAACAACGCGTCTTCCTCGCAAGAGCCCTCGTCCAAGAGGCAGATATTTACCTCATGGACGAACCGTTCAAGGGCGTCGATAAAACCACAGAGCATGCTATTATTTCGCTTTTACAAGAAATGAAAGCTCGAGGCAAAACGGTTATCGTCGTCCACCACGATTTAAATACGGTGCCCCAATATTTCGATTGGGTAACGATGGTGAACAAACAAACTATCGCCTATGGCCCCGTAGCAGATACATTTACGGACGAAGCTATTGAGCGTACCTATGGCAAAGGGAGGATTGTATGACCATATTCCAATCCTATACGACGCAGATGGTACTGCTCGGCACGGCGTTATTAGGCCTCGCTAGTGGTATCGCTGGCACCTTTGCGGTACTTCGCAAGGAAAGCCTCATCGGTGACGGCCTATCACATGCGGCACTGCCCGGTGTGGTCATTGCCTTCTTGCTAACGGGCATTAAAGATATTGAGGTTCTCATCGCCGGTGCCGCACTTTCATCGATTACTGCGGCTTGGCTCATTACCATCACCGTAGAAAATAGCAAAATTAAATTTGATGGCGCTTTAGCCACCATACTCTCCGCCTTCTTTGGGCTCGGTATGGTATTGCTCACCTATGTACAAAGCTTAAACAATGCTGGTCAGGCGGGGCTTTCAAAATTCATATTTGGACAGGCAGCCACCATATTGGCGCGTGACGTGTACATCACATCTGTAGCGGCGCTCATCATCATCGTGTTAACCGCATTATTCTGGAAGGAGTTAAAGCTCATCTCCTTCGATGTGGAATACGCCAAAACACTACAAATTCCCGTCACTTTTACCCTTATTTTATATCGTTCACTATTGATCATGACCATTATCATCGGCATTCAATCGGTAGGGGCTATTTTGATTAGCTCCCTCCTCATTGCACCCGCCGTAGGGGCAAGACAGTGGACGAACAAACTGGGCACCATGTGTATATTAGCAGGATGTTTTGGCATGATATCTGCCATCGGCGGTACTATCTGGAGTACATCGGTCCCCAAATTACCGACAGGTCCAGCTATCATCGTCATTTTATCGATTCTCGTATTGTTGAGTCTCATCTTTGCTCCTAACAGAGGTATGCTCTGGCAGTTCCGCAAAAATAAACGGTCAAAGCACGCATTATTGTTAGAAACCACAAGAACTCCCAAATTCAAGGCACAGCAAAGTATTTACGTAGCAGAGGACGCACAACCTCGCATAGGAGGTGCCCCATGACAGTTCATACAGAGATATTGCTCATTGCCATTGCGGTGTCCATCGCATGTGCCATTCCTGGGGTCTTCCTCGTATTACGTCGCATGTCCATGATGGCCGATGCCATTACACACACCGTATTCCTCGGCATCGTGCTAGCCTTCTTTATGACGGAAGATTTAAACTCCCCGTTTCTACTCGTCGGGGCTACCTTAGTTGGTGTAGGCACCGTATGGCTTACGGAAATGATCCACAATACGGGGCTTGTCAACGAAGATGCGTCTATCGGCATCATCTTCCCGCTTCTATTCTCTATCGCCATCATTCTAGTCAGCCTATACAGCGGTAACGCTCATCTCGATGTAGATACCGCATTACTCGGCGAAATAGCCTTTGCCCCCTTTGATCGATGGATTGTGAACGGCACCGACTTGGGGCCTGTATCGCTATGGATTTCTCTAGGCGTGGCGATCATCAATTTAATATTAGTCATGCTGTTCTACAAGGAATTGCAACTCTCCACCTTTGATCCGCTACTAGCGGGACTCTTCGGTTTTATGCCAGCCCTCATCCACTATGTACTCATGACCATGGTATCCCTCACCGTTGTGGCCTCGTTCCAAGCGGTAGGCGCCATTCTCGTTATCGGCCTCATGATAGGGCCTGCGGTCATCGCTTATTTATGGACGGACTCTGTGAAAGCCATGCTTACTAGCAGTATCATCATCGGTATTATCTGTGCCGTCGTCGGTACGGAAGTAGCTTTCACCATGGACGTATCCATCGCAGGTTCCATTGCAACCACCATCGGTATCGCACTAATTATCGCTGTTATCGCAACACCGAAGACAGGCTATATCGCCACATACCGCCGTCAACGTCACTTACGCCGCCATTATCGAGAAACGATGATGCTATGCCATATTTATACTCATATGGATACACCTATCGCGCACGTTGAAAACGGCATCGGTACCATTCATGAACATTTGAACTGGAGGCCTGATTATACTCATCAAGCTGCTTCACAGCTAAAGAAACAAGGTCTATTATATGTGACAAATGGACACTACGTGCTTACTGATAAGGGTATAGCACAGGTTAAAGAGATTATTTAAATACAATACCAATACTTTTCCCAACAAAAAGAAGCTGAAATCAATGCTGCTCTGCAAAGATTTCAGCTTCTTTTATTTTAACCTAATAGCCTTTTATCATTTTATCATTTTATTGCTTCTAATGGAATTACATGCGGTAGCCCACGATCATCCATATAAATTTTTGTCTTAACACGGTATACATCTTCCATCATGGCTTCTGTAAAGATGTCTTTCGGTGCACCCTGAGCGTATACTCTACCCTCTTTGAGCACGATGATTTCATCTGCGAACATAGCCGCCAAATCAAGATGATGCAATGTTACGAGCGTTGTAAAATCATTTTCTTGAGTCAGATTTTTTAGCAATGTTAATAAGTCAAATTGCTTGTGCAAATCTAAAGCACTTGTCGGTTCATCAAGAATTAGAATTTTAGGTTCTTTTACAAGGGCTTGCGCCATGAACACAAGTTGGCGTTGACCGCCGCTGAGCTCCATGATGCTGCGCGATGCAAAGCACTGTAAGTTCAACCGTTCCAATACCTCTTGTGTGGCTGCAATATCCTCATCACTTACGCGGAAGGACATGGATCCCATGCGCCCTAGCATAACGACTTCAAAAACAGATAGATTGACTTTACAGTCATTATCTTGAGACAAATAGCTCACTGTACTACTAAAATCCTTTGTAGAATATTGAGATACAGGTTTACCATTAACGGAAATCTCGCCCTTGCCTTTCAAGATACCCATGATTGTTTTTAAAAGTGTAGATTTACCAGCACCGTTAGTACCGATGAGCGCAGTCAATTTACCTGTTTTAGCGGCAAAATCAACGCTCTTTAAGATTTGTCCGTCTTCCGTAGAGGAATAACTAAAGGTTAGATTATGAACTTCAATCATTTGAAATAGCTCCTTTTCCTAGTTAATACCAACGAGAAGAAGAAAGGTACACCGATGATTGCTGTCACAATACCGATTGGGAACATCGCCCCAGGAACGAGCATCTTACTCGCAATAGATGCAAGAGACAAAATCGCCATGCCACACACTGCAGATAACGGTAAGAAATAACGTTGATCCTCACCCACAAGCATACGTGCAATATGCGGTCCTACAATACCGATAAAACCAATGGTTCCAACGAAAGAAACAGCAACGGCTGTAATGATGGAGATGAAAGCAAACACTTTTACTCGTAAGCTTTCAACATTAACACCAAGACCAGAAGCCTTTTCGTCGCCTAATTTTAATGCTGTTAAACGCCAAGATTCACGCATCATAAGCGGAAGCATGATAGCTAGCACGATAAGAACAATAGAGATGTTCACCCAGTTTGCTTTGGCTAAACTCCCCATAGTCCAGAACACGATGTTTTGAAGAGCCTCAGGAGATGCCATGTATTGCATCAAGGACTGAAGCGCTTGGAACAAGAACATCATGCCGATACCAGCGAGAATCATCGTTTCAGAGGAAAAATTCTTAATCTTATTGATGGAATAGATAAAGAAACTCGTCAAACTAGCAAATACAAAGGCGCCAAATGGAACCATAAAGACACCTAAAAACTCTAATGCACTAGCACCAACAACTACCATGAGAGATGCACCGAAGCCAGCCCCTGCGGATATACCAAGCGTATACGGACTAGAGAGTGGATTATCAAGGATAGTCTGCATGCCAGCACCAGCAATGCCCAAGGAAGCACCTACGAGCAATGCCATAATGGCCGTCGGAAGACGAATCGACCAAATGATAACATATGCGTTTTTGGAAACTTCTACTGGGTCTGTTAATGCGAGCCATACATCACTTAACGTAAGTGATGCAGGACCTACAATAATATCGGTAACAAAACTTACCGCACAAATGATCAATCCGATAATAATGAACAATAGTTTTTTATAGCTCTGTTTCTTATAATCGTACTGATTGTTAGTATCTGTCACTATACAAAACCCCTTCTTAGTTTAAATGCATAAACCAAACGCCACCGTAAGAGAATGGAAGGAATTTATCATAGAATTCCTTAAGTGTGCCTTCCGGATCTACATCCTTGAATTCCTCAGGATAGAATGTTTTAGCTAAGTATTCGAATACTGCAACGTCATATACTTCACGGGGTAAACCATGGTGAGTAGAGAATACGTTTTTAGATTGAACGGCTTTCAATTCAGGCCAGCCTTGACGTTCTGTGGTGAAAGCTTTCAACAATTCTTGAGATTTAGCTTCATTTGTATCAAAGCCTAAACGCATGGAAGTCGGTTTCTTAGGCCAGTAAGAACCAATAATCATGATGATATCTGGGTTTCTTTCCAAAATAAATTCTGGATTAACAGGGCCTGCTTTTTGAACTACATCTTTTGTAATAAGGTCGCCACCAACTTGCGTTGCTAATGCGCCCCATGCTACGTTTGCACTATACGCAAAACCTAAACCTTCTGGACCTTCGTTACCTGTTTCAATGTAAACAGTTGGTTTTGGTTTATTGATTTTGCTAATGCGGTCCATAACTCTTGTTAAACGATTAGTATAGAACTTGTTGATTTCTGCTGCACGCTCTTCTTTACCCAATGCTTTACCGATAGCTTCAATAGATTTTTGGTGATTTTCAAGCTTTTCCGCATGGTAATCGATGTAGATAGTTGGAATACCAGCTGCATCGATTTTAGGTTTGTAATCAGATTCGTATTGATCTTTAAAGTATAAAGGCATGAAAATAACATCTGGGTTTAAGGAAATTACTTTTTCCACATCAAATGTTTTATCATTTACGTTACCAATGAGAGGAATTTTTTCCAACTCTGGCACTTCAGATTTGTAGCGATCCCACATATCTGTACGCAATTTACTCAAATAAGGGTCAATACCAACAATAGTCTTAGCTACATCTTTACCTTGCAATGCAGCCATAGTCAAGAACGCACCGCCAGAGGCACTCAATTGAACTACTACGCGTTCTGCTGGTTTTTTCAACGTAACTTTTTGACCCGTTACGTCGGTAATTTCAATTTGTTTGCTAGATTGTGCCGCATCCTTTTTCGTATCTGCTGGACCACCACAAGCTGTCATAATCATGCTCACAACTAGCAGGAGCACCATGGCAAGATAGGCCATAAACTTCTTTTTCTTAACCATAGAATACCTCGATTCAAAATTCAAAACTCAATACATTCTAATAAACACAATGTACGACAGCATTTATATAGTTTTACTCCATCAACTTCTTCTACACACACTCTTAATTCATATGCATAAACCAGATGCCACTATAAGAGTATGGCAAGAATTTATCATAGAACTCTTTCAGTGTAGCTTCTGGATCTACATCTTTAAACTCTTCAGGATAGAAGGTTTTTGCTAAATATTCAAAGACTGCTGCATCAAATACTTCGCGAGGAAGGCCATGATGCGCGGAATAAACTTGTTTATTTTCAACAGCTTTCAAATCACTCCAACCTTGACGCTCTGTGGTGAAAGCTTTCAACAACGCTTGAGACGAATCTTCGGTTGCTTCAAAACCTAACCGCATAGAGGTTGGTTTCTTAGGCCAGTAAGAACCCATAATCATGATGATATCTGGATTTTTCTCTAATACAAATTCCGGATTAACAGGAGAGGATTTCTTAACAGCATCCTTTGTGATTACATCACCACCAGCCATAGTGGCTAAAGCACCCCAAGAGTAGTTCCCACTAAAGGAATTACCAAATTCATCTGGGCCATTCATGCCAACTTCAATGTAAACAGTTGGTTTTGGCTTGTTAATTTTACTAACACGGTCGAGAACTCTTGTCACGCGATCCGTATAGAACTTGCTAATTTCTGCAGCTCGCTCTTCTTTACCTAAAGCCTTACCGATGGCTTCAATAGATTTTTGATGACTTTCAAGTTTCTCAGCATGATAATCTATATAAATAGTCTGGATACCAGCAGCATCCATTTTTGGTTTTGCATCAGACTCGTACTGATCTTTCAAATCTACAGGAATAAAAATAACATCTGGATTTAATGCCACAACTTGCTCAGCATTAAATGTTTTATCACCGATAGTACCAACTACTGGAATCTTAGCTAATTCAGGCATTTCAACAGTAAAGTGCTTCCACATATCCGCTCTGTAATCCTGTAAGGATGTATCCATGCCGGCAATAACCTTCGGCGTATCCTTCCCCATAAGTGCAGAAATCGTAAAGAATGGACCACCAGCACCACTCCATTGTAAAACAACTCTCTCTGCTGGCTTTTTAAGCGTTACCGTACGACCTGTTACGTCAGTGATTTCGATTGGTTTGTTATTTTGCGCCGTATCTTTCTTTGTCTCACTAGGACCACCACATGCAGCGATGAGCATACTAACAATTAGGAAGAAAACCGTGGCTAAATACGTCATAAACTTCTTTTGTTTGAACATAAGTACCTCTCTTTTCTCAACTAAAACTATCACTATAAGTGCACATAAAAAGCCCGTTTCCCCACGAAGAGGAAACGGGCTGTCATCTCAGTTAGACTAACTACCACGCCTAATAAGCTAGCATATAGTATGAGCTTTCAACTATGCATAGCTAGTATAAATTCATCTATATCAATCCCCATCCCTGTCTCTCGCAGGTCAATTGGCAATTGTTAATTAGGCAGTTCTCCTGGCTCCAGTTTAACGTTACTTTGCGCCTTCCCAAAAACTTCAGTGACCGAGAGCATTTCACCCTCTATGCAAAGTACCTCGCTGTTACAGTGGCGTGACCGCTTTGGCTTGTACCAAATTCTCTATTAAGTCAATAGACACCTAACCCAATCATATGTGATTTTCCTCATCGTAGCATGAGGGGTATATAGTGTCAATAAACGTATAGGGGTACTACTATCCTTGTAAAATCTACACTTTTCAGCAAAAAAGAAGCTAAAACTCAACTACTAAGCGGAGTTTTAGCTTCTCATTAGGGCAATCTGTAAAAATGTCCTTAAAATTCTATAATTTATTTTTATCGATTAATAACTTTTCCTCTACAATTCAAGGCGCATTTGATACCATTTGGCACCGCCATGATCCGACGTTGACGCCCCTTCATTTACAAAACCAAACTTGGCGTAATAGTGAATCTTTTCTTCCTTACAGGTTAGAATTACGCCCTTTCGGTTTTCCTCTCTCGCAAGGTCGATAAACGCCTCAATCAACTGACCACCAACACCGCGATTTCGGTATTCTGGCATCGTATTTAGGCCAAAAATCATCTGCCATGCGCCCTTAGGATTATGCAACGAAGCATCGCCGAACATCTCATCCGTTAAGATTTCATCATCCGTTACAAAACCATCGATAAAACCAATCGGTGTATCGCCGTCAAAGGCAATTAAAAACTGACCTGCATAATGATCTAATCGTTCCTTAAAAGCCTCACGAGGCGCCGCCTCTGCCGGAGGAAAACAAGTTGCTTCAATATATGTAACTACATCTAAATCTGCGGTTGTCGCTTTTCGTATTAACATATTATGTCCTTCTTTATGTACTTATGCATTTATGTATTTGTATAGAGCACATTTTAAAATGAGTCAGCTAAAATAAATCATTTTTAGTATAAATGGTTTACGCCATAAAGGCTACACGTAGAGATGTTACGTGTAGCCTTTTTCTGCTGAATCTTATATTTACTAAATTTACTTTTTCGTATATTTCGGCACATTTCGATACTGCATTGGTAATGAGTCCTCTTTAATCTTAAATCCGTGCTTTTCATAAAATGAAGCATTCTTACTTTCACCAATCATAACATTGATATACAAATACGACTTGTAAGCATCTTTCACCATTTCTAGCAAATGACCAGCAATACCTTGGCCATGATACTCAGGATGAACCAGCACATAATTGATGAAGCATACTAGCTCGCTATCATCCATGACACGAATAAGACCGACTAAACGATCACCGTCCCAAGCAGTAATCACGCGCGATGAATTCATTAAAGCCTTATGTAATCGATTTGGATATTTACCTACCACCCAACGAACAGACAGAAACAGTTCTGCTACCTGCTGAGGGGTAAAGCTTTTTTCTTCGGTATAGGTAATCGCCCTATCGCCCTTAACGATATTAATCATGGTACTGCCTTTTCTAATCCATTTATCAACTATATCTTAGGTGTGTGACACAACTTCCTTAGGATTCCACCAAATTATAGCAGACCGAGAGGAAATCAAACATTTATTGTCCTTAGATTTTGCTATGATTTCTTTTTTGATTTGTTCCTCTGCTGCTGGCGTTAAGTCTCCATAGTACTGTTCGTATATGATCTTTCGGCACTCGATTTCATCTTCTACAGTACGTTCACATCTATAATCAATGATGCTTACATTAGGTGAGCGCCCTTGTGAAAGTAACATATTATACAGAATTTGAAACTCTTGTACATCAGATTTGCTAGCTTCCCGAGGATTCTTCCAATCGGGAATGCCAGCTACGATTGCACAATAGCCTTTAGAATATTGTTCCATTTGTAAAAGCCGAGGCCACACATCAGGGAACATCCAAAGCACAAGAGATATGGTTACCAGATCAAATTGAAAGTCTGGAGAGCCATCTTGGGGTAAGTCCTGAACCAATTCTTCAATGATGTTAATATTCTCAACGTTTAATTCTTTGGCATTTTCTTTAAGGACTGCCACCATGCCCTTTGACGGCTCAATAGCAGTAACAGATTTAATATGTTGAGCAAAAGGAATTGTAAAAGAACCAGGACCAGCACCTATATCTAGCATGGTAGAATCAGGATTTAACACACTACTCAAAGCAGCATATACCTTCCGTCCAAAGTCGTAGTCATTGCTTTTACGCATGAGAGAAAAGTCATTGGCCCGCTTATCCCAATACTCTAACAACGGATTCGCCCGAATCCCTTTCTCACGATCATAATAACTTTGTTTCCACATTTCATTCCAGAACGAAAAATCTGTAACTTGCGATGCCATACGAAACCTCCTGATTTAGTCTAAATTCCTCATTTCACGGATAAACTCTTCTGCCTCTTGCAGATTCTTAGGGAACTCAAAATAAATACATTGCTCATGTCCACAATAAGGATTGCGGAAATCATAGCCGCTCAACAACAAATACTCAATGATTTTCCAGTCTTTGTCATTAGATTTTTTAGGGGCTTTGAACTTCTCGTTCACAAAGTACATTTTACCTTTACAGTTAGGGCAGGTTTTATTTCTGTTAAATAACTCGTAGTTTGTGCCCTCCGACAAGGAGATCCTACAATTGATACATATGTTTTTATAGCCCATAGTTATTTACTCCCATACGGTTTATGTTGAAAGATTTCTTTAACAACCCCTTCACCAACAATATTTCCACCTTCCATGATAAAGAACTCAGTACCTGCTTGTAAAGCAGAATAATCTACAGTTTCATAAAGTGGCAGCGCATTGGCTCCTACTTGTTTATCAAAGATGACATCTTCACCATCAATAAAGTTGATACCAAGATATTCCTCAGTACCTTTTATAACAAAATGAGGATAGTACATTCCATTATTTAAATTCGGTGGAGTTCTTCTTTTCTTGCTGAAGAAAGTAACTGTACAGCCAATAGTAAAATCTAAATTGCTCATCTCAGGCCTCATTCAACTACATATACCATATCACCTTTAAAGTATATCCGAGGAAAAACTAAATTGCTCTATGGTAAGATTATCTAATCAATCTAGAACCTTTTTAAAAATTTCCTTAGCTTCTAAAACTATATTATATATTTTAACCAAAAAGACTTTTATAAAGCCCTTTAATTTCTCGTGCGTATTTCACTGCACTAGGAAGATGCATTCGTTTATAGTAATCTCCTAATATTTCTGTATGATTTTTCAAAATATCAAATTCAATCATATACATAGCAATACTCGTTATAGAATATTTTCCTATCTCAAGTATAGTTGATTTATCTTCTATATCTAATTCCTCGCCTTTTGGAAATTCACCATCAGAATATTCTTCCCAAGTTTCATCACTGTATTGCCAAAAGGCTTTACTCCAAAGAATCAGTTCTTTACGATTGTATTCTATTAATTGCTCGAAAAACTGCACTAACTCTTTCTCAGAATATAACTTGCAATTAAACCCTTCTAATAAGAATTGCCTTTGATTCAATCGATTTCTTAGTTCTTGAATTTCTATACTTTGTAGTTCTTTATTAAAGTTATCAGGTCCTAATTCCTCTATAATATCTAAATATATAGGGCTATCTAAAAATTCTTTTAAAGTTTTCATATTCTTACGTCCTTACAGAATTAACACCTTCCATAATAAAGAACTCCGTACCTGCTTTTAGAACAAAATAATTTACAATTTCAAAAACTAACAACATATTACCTCATATTTGTTTATCAAAGATGACATCTTCACCATCAATAAAGTTAATACCAAGATATTCCTCAGTACCTTTTATAACAAAATGAGGATAGTACATTCCATTATTTAAATTCGGTGGAGTTCTTCTTTTCTTGCTGAAGAAAGTAACTGTACAGCCAATAGTAAAATCTAAATCGCTCATTTTACGCCTCATTCAACTACATATACCATATCACCTTTAAAGTATATGTTCATTATACAGTGTACAGGATTCCCTTCGGTCCATAACCAACCCTGGAATACAACATGTCCCCAATTATAGGTCTCCGTAATGACCTCAAATTCGCTTTCACTATAATCCTGTTGATACTGAGGTAACTCAATTCTTTTACCTGTGAAAGTATCTAGTATTGTGTTATTAAACACGAGAATTTCAAAAAAATCTATATCACACGTCTCAAACACGACCTGAGCCTTATGAGTTTGTTCAACACCATTCTCATAAGAGAAAATGTAATCAAAGGTAAGGATCAAATTATCGTCTACGTATTCTATTTTCTGTATCCGCGCATCATGGAGAGAATACTTGGAATACTCTCCAAAAGATTTTGTTGTTTTCATAGAGCCTCGGTTTTCAACTAACAGCCAAAATATAAAATCTATTAATTTAAAATCAGTATACCAATTTTTATAAAAAATACAAAAGCCTCCCATCAAAAGATAGGAGGCTGTATTCAGTAAGATAATAGCCAAACTTATTTCCACTCAATTATATCAATAAGATTCAATTAAGACCTTGTACAATCAGTCAAGTTATTTTCTTCTCCGCCCAAAAGTAAAAGTCTTTATTAGGAATAATCAGCATTTTCAAGATATTCTTCTAATTCTACTTTTTCTTTGTACTCCTCAAGCTTCATACGATAATCTTCAATATATTTTCTATGATCAATATAATCGAGTCCCTTAAGATTAGACTTTAATGAATTAAGAAAAGCTATCTTCTCTATAACTAGTGGAACTTCACTTCCTGACCACGAACATGACAAAGGAAATAAATAAATTTGCTTAAACGCGTCTAGGTTCTTGTTGAATTTCAAAAACTCAAGAATATATACTAATTTCCAATCTGGAAGAAAATTTACAACCACCTCAATAATTTTTTTACATTTTTCAATATCTTCACTATTTTCTCGTAGTTTTTCAATTAACCATGTTCTTTTTCTTTCAAATATAGTTTCGTCAGTTGTCTTTGCAAATAGTAACTCCACTGAAGTTTTAATATAAAAGAACTTGTCATTATCTACAAGAACTTTAAATGCATACTCCACGCAATTTCTCCACTTATCAGTAGACCAAATAAATTCAAATATTCTATTTGCATTACACTCTCTAGCTAAATTATCTTTCCCCTTAATCCAATCTATATATTCATTCCAAATCGTAGTATGTTTATCAAATATCTTTTTAAAAAGGCGCCC
>CAJZEE010000060.1 GCA_915066865.1 uncultured Veillonella sp. | reverse complement strand
TTGATCATAAACCACATATTATCATTGATGATGGTGGTGATTTAGTAAATCTATTGCATACTACACGACAAGATGCAAAAGAACGTTTGTTAGGGGGGAGTGAAGAAACCACAACAGGTGTACATCGTTTATATGCATTAGAGAACGCTAAACAATTAACATTCCCTATGATTGCTGTCAATGACTCTTACTGTAAATATCTTTTCGATAATCGCTATGGTACAGGTCAGTCCGTTTGGGATGGTATCATGCGCACTACGAACTTGACTGTAACAGGTAAGAACGTTGTTGTTGCTGGTTATGGCTGGTGTGGTAAAGGCGTTGCGATGCGTGCAAAAGGCCTTGGTGCACACGTATATGTAACTGAAGTAGATCCAATTAAAGCTGTAGAGGCTGTATTTGATGGCTTCAAGGTATTGCCTATGATTGAAGCTGCTAAGGTTGGGGATATCTTCTGTACTGTAACAGGTTGTAAAGATGTTATTGTAAAAGAGCATTACAAAGTGATGAAAGATAAAGCTATCTTATGTAATGCTGGTCACTTTGACTGCGAAGTGAATGTTTCTGATCTTACTGAACTTGCTGTAAGCCACGAACGGGTTCGCCAAAACATCGAAGGCTATACTATGTCTGATGGTCGTAAACTCTATGTATTGGCTGAAGGCCGTCTAGTAAACCTTGCAGCTGGAGATGGTCACCCTGCAGAAATTATGGACTTGTCCTTTGCTATGCAAGCCCTTGCTGCAGAGTATATCTTGAAAAACGGTAAAGAAATGGATCCAAAAGTATACGTATTGCCTCATGAATTAGATGTGGAAATCGCTAAACTTAAGTTGAACTCCATGGGCTATGATTTAGATTCTTTAACACAAGAACAAATCGACTATCTAACAAAAGTAAACTAATACTGTATTGAAATATAATGGTTTCTGTAATACATTTTGTATCTAAACTATACTAGCTTTCAAATTAAACAAATATAACCGAGCTATCATGGCTCGGTTATACCTATGAGGGAAGACTATGTCTGATTTATTGATTACTCATGTAGACGTCCTCACCGATGAGGGGGTTTTAAAAAATCATGCCATTGAAATTAATAATGGTTATATTACAGCTATTTTAAACGATAGTGAAGCTGAAAAGGTAAAAGACTCTGCTAAGGAAGTACTAGACGGTAAAGGTCAATTGGCTACGCCAGGTCTTGTAAATACACATACTCATATTGCGATGGGTCTATTTAGAAACTATGCAGATGATCTTGAGCTTATGGAATGGCTTGAAACGGCTATTTGGCCAACAGAAGCAAAATTAAATGACGATTATGTACGGTACGGCACACAACTCGGTATTGCTGAAATGTTGCGCACTGGCACCACTACATTTAGCGACATGTATTTCTTTATGAATACTACTGCTGAGGTGGTAAAAGAAACAGGTATTCGCTCTGTATTGTCACGTGGCTTAGCCGGTGTATCCCCAACAGCAGATCAAGCATTAGTTGAAAATGCTGACTTATTCCGCACTTGGAACGGCTTTGATAATGACCGCATCAAAGTATTGCTTGGACCACATGCACCATATACTTGCCTTGATGATTATATGGAAAAGGTGATTGCCTTATCTCATGAATTAAATTGTGGTATTCATATGCACTTGTCCGAAACAATAGGAGAAGTGGAGAATGTTATGAAAGCTACTGGTAAGACACCAATTGCTCATATGCATGATTTAGGTTTATTCTGGAATACTACCTTAGCCGCACACTGCGTTCATGTGACAGACGAAGATATGGCTATTATGTCTGAAAATAATGTAGCCGTAGCTCATAACCCACAATCTAATTTAAAATTAGCTAGCGGTATTGCACCAGTACCTGAAATGATTGCCAAAGGTATTACGGTTGGTCTTGGTACAGATGGCTCCGCTTCTAATAATAATGCTGATATGCTTGAAGAAGTACGTCTTGCAGCAACATTACATAAAGCACGTCTTTATGATCCAAAGGCTATTCCTGCTCAAGCCGCATGGAACATGGGCACTGTAGAAGGTGCAAAGGCGTTGGGATATACAGATCTTGGAGTACTAGCTAAAGGCTATCGTGCAGATATTGTGTTATATGACGTATCTGGTATGCACTGGATGCCTCGTTACAATGATTTAGCAGCTCTTGTATACTCTGCTAATAGCTCCGATGTAAATACTACAATTGTGGGTGGTAAAGTTCTTATGAAAGACAAAGAACTGCTTACAATTGATGAAGAAAAACTACGGGCAGAGATTGATAAAGCTCAGGTATATTTTAGTAATTAGCAGTCAATCTAAACACAAAACCCACTCATGATAATCATAGAGTGGGTTTTGTGTTATATATTATATAGATTTATTTAATTGCTTTCACCAAGAACATGGGTACAGGAATATAAAACTCGTCTTCCTCATTGTAAATACGCGGACCTACAGTTAGATCAATGGTAACAGAACTAGCACCTAATTTAGTAAGTAGTTCTTTATCCCATTGAGGTCGTGTATAAGACGAAATGTCGAGCATATGATAAATGGTATGACACCGTTCTTTTAATTCGTTGCTTACATGTTCATGGGCATGATGAACAGATTGTGGTACATTATGATGATTACGAGCATGTTCCGCATCATAGTTTAAAATCAAACCGCCTGGGCGAATGACGCGAAACCATTCGGCATAGGCTTTGTCAGGATGGGGTAAATTCCACGTTACATTTCTGGCCACAACGATATCAAAGGTATTAGTATCAAATCCTAGATTCTCTGCATCCATCACAGAAAAGGTTGCATCACAATCGAGGGACTCTGCTAGTTGATTTGCCTCATCTATCATATTAGGTGTAATATCAATGCCATGCACTGTATGACCAAGCTGAGATAGTATAATACTAAAAAAGCCGGCTCCACATCCAATATCCAATATTCGTAAAGATCTATCAGAATCAAATATATGACAAGTTAATTCTTCTCTCCATAATTTTAGTTTGGGACTTTCTAATTCTTTTGCACGTAAAGCGCCAAAATCGTGAGATCGATCTGCCCAATAGGCTGTAATAAATTCTTTATCATCCTTCATAGGATGGTTGCGTTCAAAAGTATCATTCATAATTTAGTTCTCCTCATATTCTATAGTATGTATAGTACCATAAAATAATAATGAACTATACAGCAAAAATCACATTAACTCCATAAATACTTACTATTAGATATGATATAATACTCCTATGTTTTTATTTTACTGAAAGGGCAGGGGCTATGATATTACAGACTGGACAACGTACAGATATTCCTGCTTTTTATGGGCAATGGCTAATCAATCGTATACGTGAAGGATTTGTAGATGTTCGTAACCCTTATAATCCCCTACAGGTGACACGGTATCCAATTAATCAAGAGGTGGTAGATGGTATTGCATTCTGTACAAAGAATCCTTTACCGTTTATTCCACTACTAAATGAAATTGTTGATTACAGACAATACTGGCATATGACTATAACGCCTTATGGAACCGATATTGAACCCTACGTGCCAACTTATGCGTCTGTTATAGAAGGATTTAAACATATTTCTAAACAGCTTAATTCTCAATCTATGGTGTGGCGCTATGATCCTATCATTTTAACTAATGAATATACCGTTGATTTTCATTGTGAAAGCTTTTACAAAATGGCTCAAGCCCTTAAAGGTTATACAGATACAGTTGTTGTTAGCTTTTTAGATATATTTGATAAGGTGGTTCAGAATTTTCCAGAAGGATATAGACCAAGTTTAGATATTCAAACTAAGATCATTAAAGAATTTGTTTCCATAGCTCATTCCAATCATATGAATCTTAAAACCTGTGGAGAAGGAGTTATCTTTAAAGAGCTTGGTGCTGATACAGAGGGGTGTTTAACCTTAGATTGTTATGAAAGTGCCTGGAATATAAAATTAAAAGCACCTAAACGCGCGCCAGCACGACCAGAATGTAATTGTTATTTACATGGTGATATTGGTGCCTACGATAGCTGTAGCCACTTTTGTCGTTATTGTTATGCTAATACTAATCGAGCGGTGGTTCGATATAATCGTTTACATCATGATCCAAATTCTAGTTTACTTATTGGAAGACTTTCAAAAAGAGAAATTATTAAAGAAAGTACGGAAAAGAGCTGGATTATAAACGAAACTGTAACACAGGATAGCTTATTTTAGAGAGAATTACGAGGAATTACTAAAATAAATGAATTGACTTATCGTGTAAAATAGATACCAAAGGGGTTGTCAAGCAGGTATCTCAGGAATATAAGAGAGTGTAAATGTATTTTTTGTTTAGTTTAAAAGGAGGTGCATTTATGATAACGTATAAGAAAGATAGTAAAGATAATTTACTATCACCTGACTCGTCTATGCCCGTGTTAGCAATGTGTTATGACTTTGATAAGACATTAACCCCTGACGATATGCAGGCACAAGGTTTTATTCAATCGGTAGGCTATAACGAAGAGCAAATCAAACAATTTTGGCATGAATCAAATCAATTGGCTAAAAAACATGATATGGATAATAACTTAGCCTATATGTACAAAATGATTCAAGAAGCAGTAGGCCATTTCTATGTAACAAAAGATAAGCTCATGGAATACGGCAATCAAGTAGAATTATACGAAGGGGTACGGACTTTGTTTGAACGCATTTGTCAATATGGCTTAGAACAAGGCGTTAAGATTGAACATTATATTATTTCGTCTGGCTTAAAAGAAATGATCGAAGGCACTGAAATGGCAAAAGAGGGGGCTTTCACCAAAATCTATGCCAGTGCATTTATGTTCGATGATAAAGGTGTAGCTGTTTGGCCCGCACAAGCCATTAACTATACGAATAAGACACAATTTTTGTTCCGCATTCAAAAAGGAATTCTCGATATTAATGATACTGGTGTTAATGATTACATTAAGCCTGAAAATCAACGTGTGCCGTTCCGTAACATGATTTATATTGGGGATAGCGATACAGATATTCCTTGTATGAGTCTTGTGAACGCTAATGGAGGTCATTCTATAGGTGTTTATGATCCATTTAAGAAGGATAAAGAAAAGGTATATAAGATTATGCGTCATCATCGTATCCGTTATTATGCACCTGCAGACTATTCTAATGGTTCAAAACTAGATACCTTAGTGAAGCAAATTATTCGTAAAACCGCAGCCTATGAAGTATTAGAAGGCGAATATATTCATTGTAAATACGAAGCCGAGGAGTAATATGGAACAATCTAAATTAACTAGCGAATGGATTCAAACCTTTAACAGATTAGGTTCTGAAGGTAAATTAAAACCTACCGTACCATATCACGATTTATTTAACCGAAAGGAGTTAAAAGGATTTCCGTTACACACATTACCTATGTGGACGGTAAATTTTCCAACAGGTTATATTACGTGTTGTGATCCTCTAGTAACATTGCCAAGCAAACCAGATACATATCTTAGACAGGTAACACCAGGTACGTATTTGTTAGAGACTAAGATAATTGAAATGGAACCAAATGAGTATCGTTATGTAGCTAGTCGAGTTGTTTTTAGTGGCAATGAGCCTGTATACTATGAATTAGCATTAAAAGGGACAGAGGACTTAACCGATTTAGATGATGGAGATACCTATATTGGATTTACTGTAGATTCGGGTTTAGCTACAATTGTAGATGCACAAACAATTGAAACATATAATAAGTTTTATGAACAATGGCATATAAACTATCCTGAAAAAAATATATACGATGACTATTATAGTGATTTATTCCAATTAAATGCTATGGCCTATCCACAATACCAACGTTCTAAAGGTGATTGGATTAACTTTACAATTCCTGATACAGAATTGACAGTACCGATGATTCAATCTGGATTTGGTGATGGTTTATATCCAGTATACTGGGCATTTGATAAAGATGGTCAAATCTGTCAAATTATTATGGAATACATTGATTGTAGCGAAGCATATGAATAATACACTGGGTGTATAGTTAAGGAACTAATTTTATAAATCAAAATATATAAAAATAAGGCGCTTAGATAACTAAGCGCCTATTAATATGTTTATATTCATCTGAGAAATTAGATACCAAAAACCCAGTTAACTAACACGCGAATAATACTTAAACCAACAACCATTTCAGCAAGAAATCTTAAAGAACTCTCCATGCCATTTCCTAAATGTTTTAAACCGCCAATTTTGGCTTTACTTACAATATCACACCAGCACATAAAATTCCTCCATAAGAGTATGAGTAAATCAGATAATTTATATTACTATTTTACAATCTGATTCTAAAAAATTCAATATAAATTTTATGTAATAATAATACTTTATTGGCATATAGAATAATTAAGAATATGAAAAGTATAGTTTATTTAAAGAATATAAATATGTTAATATGAAATCAACTATTGATGTGTTGTGTAATGGAGTGCTTTATGAGAAAGTTTATATTAAGCTTTGCAATAGCATTGGTTGCATGTAATATAATAGCTGCAAAAGAATATATTACATTAGAATCCCAAACTGGCAATACCATTGTTGATGAAAAAGGACAATGGATATTGGGCCCATATGATAACTTACATGTGGAGTATATAAAAGGATATAATAATAACTATGTATATGGATCATTTTATGAAAATGGTCAAAAACGATATGTAAATTTAGTTGAACTAGCCTATTTACCAGTAGGGTATGAATATGAGTTCTATTATAAATTTGCTAAAGCTTTCACTAATGGGGGCTTTAAATTATTAAACTTAGATGGTACATATGCTATTAATGATGTTATTACTGATTATGATGATTTAAGTGATACTATAATATTAGGTAAAAAAGGAGAATATTGGTATGTATATAATAGAGTAAGCGGCAATCCAATTATTGATAGTCCTATTAGAAGTATCAAAGAGAGTATTACCAAATATTGGTCTAGAAAAGATAAAAAATATCTTTATAAATTATATACTATAGATGATTATACAAAATATCTTACAGAAAATGGTGTTTTACTTAGTGTTGATGAAGCTATAGACCTTATTAACAGTAATGATTATATAGAAATACGTAATAATGATGGTGCGGGAGGTGATTCATATTCTGATGAGAATTTTTATAGTAGAGCTCCATCAGATGTTTATGATTTATTTTCAGAAGTAGATGATAAAGGTAATACTTTATATGGTATGAAGACAAAGGATAATATAATCGTTATTCCTCCTAAATATAAATCTATAAAACATTTAGGTAAAGAGTTTAAGTACTTTGTTGTGACTGATGAAAATAATAGGTATGGTATTGTAGACTCATTAGATCAAACTATAGTTGCTACGAATAACTATTCTTATGAAAGATTAAGTGATCGTAGCTTTATTTTGAAAGATTCATATGGTAATAGTATTTTTAATGCTAGTTCAGGTGTATTTTATGCTGATGTTTTTGATAGTATAGATACATCAAAGCCTAATTATGTATTAAATAAAGTTACTACAGCAACTTATGATAAAATAAAATATGTAATTGATACAAACTCAGGTTATAAATTATTTAAATTACCACATTATGATGACGATATAACATCATTTTATAAAGCTTTATTTGTTTATAAATCTAAAGGGAAATATGGCCTAATGGATTATAACGGTAATATAATTATTGAACCTAAGTTTGATAAAGTTACTATTGATGAACCTGAGTTAGCGGAATATATAAAAGAAATAGATTCATATGATAAATAATTAATTTTTTACTGATTATTTTGATTAACTAAAATAAACTAGCTTATAGACTTATAGGCTAGTTTTTGTTTTGAACACAAATTACTTCCGATAACGATATATTATCGGAAGTAATTATAATAAGAAAATTGGGCCTAAATGGCCCAATCCTTTATTCTATATGGTTTTTTAGCATATTAAGCTTATTTACGTTTAAATGTATACGGTTCGTATTCTACATCATTATGACGGTTAGTCCACCAGTTCCAACCAACTCTTGCTAACTTCCAAGCTATGAACCCTACGATGATCCCCAATACTAAGCCTGTTAATACATCTGTTGGATAATGTACAAATAAGTAAACTCTAGAAAATGCTACTACTACTGACAATACCAATGCTAAAATCCCTAAATATCGCTTCTGAGGCGCTATTTGGCTCAAGCCTAGGTAAATGGTCATGGCAGATGCAAATGAACCAAAACTATGGCCTGATGGGAATGAAAAACTTGTCGCTTTTGGTAAAGCTGACTCTAATGGTACCGTAACATTCGGAAAATCTACAAATGGTCTTAAACGAGCCACATTAGGTTTTAATCCTTGGTCACCGATGATAAATACAAATCCTAAGGCAATAATTATAGCTACGCCTAATACGCGGTATTTTTTTTGAATCATCAACAATAATGCGATTAGAATCCATAATGCGCCATTACTAGTGATTTTAGATATAATTGCCATAATTGGTGTTAAAAAACTATATACAAGATGTTCATGTACATAGAAAATCACAGAGTGATCAAATTGTAAAATTGAGTCCATAACTACCTCTTCTATTTTTATTAAATGATAATTATTGAGAATGGATTAATATTTTTCTTTGTCATTGCGTAATCTATTCTTATATACTGGACTACGTATCAAATATTTTTCGTGTATAGTCCAAATAATAGCCTAAACTATTTGTATCATATGGTCAATAGTTTAGGCTATATTTAATAAAATCTTTAATTATGATTTCTTTTTGTCCGGTTTTTTAGGTGGATTTGGTGGTGCTGCAGGTGTTGCAGGCATTGTAATAATCGTATCTACTGGATCATATACAGACTCAAAGGAATCTGTTTGTGTAACCCAGTTACCATAGGTAATGGTTCTATACGTATTCATCGTTAAACCTACATGCCCCTCCTGTACTTCTTTTTCTTTTAATGCTGGATCTACTTTAGTGATAGTCTTGTTAGGAATTTCGCCATAATCACCTACAGAAATAGAAACATTTTTAGGCTTATCTTGAGCCGTACCTATAATATAGATAGTTAGTGTTCCATTGTTCATAACGCTAAGGATATAAATAGATTGTTGGTAAGGATTTCTAAATTTAAAGTCTAAATAACCCCAAGCTACGGTAGCATCACGACCAGCTTGAATATATCCTACTGGCTCAAAGTGTGGTGTGCGCTCGATAATATTCATACCAGCTAATAAAGCTGTATTAAATATGGTAGAACTTACTTGGCAAATGCCACCGCCAATGCCTGGAACCAATTTACCATCAATCATAACAGGTGCATCATCATAGCCTGCCTCTGCAGTACGTTCACCTACAACATCGTTAAAGGAGAACTGTGCACCTGGTTTAATTAAAGTACCGTTTATTTTATCAGATGCTAATTGGATATTATGGGTTCTGTTTTCGTTACCAGGATCATACTCCGTAGTGTAAGAAGCTAATATCGTATTTAAGGGTTTTAAATCGGCATCACTTACTTTTACCGTATTCTGTGTAGTAAATACCATAGATAAGGAATTAATACTATCACCGGCCTGTAAATCATCTTTAAATTTCTTAAGTGTAGCATCAATATCGATACGCTTACCTTCTTTTGCAGGATGTAATACAACTTGTCCATTTTCAATGGTAAGGTATGCATCATGTCCTGGAGTATCAATTGTTTTAGCCAATTCACTAAGATAAGTTTTACCTTTTACCTCATCAAGCTTATATTGTGGCTTAAAATGATGGCCGTAGAATAAGGCATTAAATCTATTTGAAAGTAGTGTCCATATATCATCTTCATAGCCATATGTAGAAATAGCTTTTACCATAGCATCTGTATCGATTTGGATCCCTAAATCATGATAGGTAGCTTGTTGTTTTTTATTATTGCCCATATCAATAGATATAGTTTGAGGAATTTTACTATTTAACTCTTGTAATCGAGCCTGTAATTCATTCTTAGGTGTATTAGATAGATCTGTATCATTGTAATATACACCATAAGAAATGTTTTCTGTTGGAATGTATGAACAGCCGCTCGTCCCTAAGAGGGCAAGCATAGTTCCTATTAATATATATTTCTTGTTCATTTTATTTATAAACTCTCCAGAATTAGTTATCACATTCTTTAATTATAGCATATTAGTGTCTAATCTATGGTACAATTAGATTGATAATTTTAGGGGTAAGGGTGAATTATGTCAGAATCTAAGGAACAACAAAAACATTTCTATTTGCGTAATAATGATGCGCTTATGAATAGTACCAAGTTGTCTATGAAAGCCAAACAAAGTATATTGTTATCTAAGGCTGAAAATACTGTGGATGCTTACGAATCGGATTGGGATGATTTTGTAGATTGGTGTACATATCAAAAGGTATCTTATTTTCCAGCCACACCAGAAACCATAGTAAACTATATAAATGATCTAGCTGATTATGCTAAGGCAAATACAATCTCTCGTCGTATTAGCGCTATCTCAGAGAATTATAATGCTTCTGGACATCGGGATAATCCATGTATGGCACCAATTGTAAAACAAGCGTTACGCGGGATTAGACGTTTAAAAGGTACATTTCAACAAGGTAAAACACCAGTACTATTAGAGGATATTGAAGATATTCTAGATTGTATGACTAAACTAGATGTACCCGAATTACAGTTATTACGAGATAAGGCTATTCTTTTAATTGGTTTTATGGGTGCTTTTCGTCGTAGTGAAATTGCAGCTATTACAGTAGAACATCTACAGTTTTCTCCACAAGGTGTTGAAATCTTTGTACCATCCTCAAAAGCAGACCAAGAAGGTCAAGGTGCTGTTGTAGCGATTCCTCATCTATCCGGTTCTCCTCTAGACGCAGTACGTGCCCTACAGCAATGGTTACGTGCCTCTGGTATTACTGAAGGGCCTGTATTTAGAGGTTTTACTAAAAATATGTCACTTCGTAAAACAGCCATATCCGATAAAATGATTGCAGAAATTGTAAAGAAATATATTTCTCTCATTGGTCTTGATCCATCTATGTATGGTGCCCATAGTTTACGTCATGGCTTTGCAACCACTGCCGCAGCTTATGGTGTGGAAGAACGTAATATTATGAGACAAACACGTCATCATAGTGTTAATATGGTTCGTCGGTATATTAATGAAGCCAATAAGTTTGTGGATAATCCTATTTCTACTATTTTTGAAAAACGATTTAGATGATAATTATAAATCAGTTGATTAAGATAATATCTATAAATCGTATTCATACATCCAGTTTTAATGGAACCCTCCTCAATAGAAAATTCGGCGTATGTACAATTTACTTTTGTCGGAGGCTTTAGATAAGATATTTCACTAGTTATCTTAATTGTATAACCTTCAATAAATTTATCACTCTTATCCCTAAATTCCTCTATACGCATTATATCTTTTAAGTAGTTATAACAACCTTGGTCCTTAGCACCTTGCTCCTTCAACATATACACTTACATATTTCTCTACTACTTTATTGTATTCTTTTGAAAACTCTTCTCTGCTATACGTATGTTTATTAAATACCCAATGGACTTCATCATATGTAGGATAGTTAACTTCTTCATATTCATTAATAGCTTCAGTATCTTTACGTTCTGTAGTATCTTTACAATTTTTCTTATCGTAGAAATTTTCAATGGTTTCAAATATTACAGGATAATCCGCCTTGTACTCTTTTGGCTTAATTTGAGTTAATAGATATTTTACAACTTCACAACACCAACCAAGTTGTTTATCTAAGTGGTCTTCTTTTGTCATTTTCATGGCCGTCTCTATTAACTGTAAAGCTTTCTGTACATGTTCAGATTCGTAGCTTTCACCACATGCTAAAGACGCATGAGCATAGCCACAACGATAATACCAAGACCAATCACGATGTGCCTCATCTATACGATCAAATAACTCGATAGCCTCTTCTGGTCGACCATTATTGTTATACATACGTCCTAAGGTGCTTAGTAATATAGGCGACAAATTATCGATACCGATGTTAGTTAACAGCTCCATAGTACGATCAACATCTAGGTCCTCTTGTTCATTAAGGAGCTTAACCTTTTCCTCATCACTTAAAGATTGAAATTCTTCATCCGTAATCTCTTCAATACTGATATATAAGTTCTTAATAAAGTCACCAAAGTTATCTGCTAACAGAGTGATTGAGTAATCACCTTCTTGGTCAACACGTACTACCTTAGGTTCACCAGTAGGACCACACTCACGATAATCGAGGAAAATCATATCATGCCCACCAGAAATCGTATCGGCTACAACGATACCGATAGGAGGATACTCCCATTTAGAAATCCAAAACTCATTACCCATCTCACCTATAAGAGAGTATTTTTTATCTCTATCGATGCCATATATGCCTGTTACATATACACAGTCGCCATTATTATTTATAAAGCAGTTCTTATTCAATACACCGCCATTATGATTGTTAAGTAATTCAATATATGTTGCAGGTAATGTATAGCCTAGCTCAGATTCAGCATCCTTAATATCCTTATCCGTAACAGGTTTACCTATATAAGATTCAAATGCATAATCAACATCGTTCCAAAACCCATTCCAATCAAAGTTTTTTAGATTACTCATAATACTCGCTCCTAGTCAAATATGTTACTTCAATCAAATTGTTTCTCATCAGTGGAATATTCTTTAATTAAAGCTTTTACCCTGCGTCGTATCAAAATGGTATCAAC
>CAJZEE010000059.1 GCA_915066865.1 uncultured Veillonella sp. | reverse complement strand
GCTTGAAAACGTTGGTAACCATATCGGATTGCAATATCCCCGAGGCCACCACCGCCAATAGCACCTGCCATCGCAGAGTAACCGATGAGGTTAACGATAAGCACCGTCACATTGTCAATAATTGTTGGCAATGCTTCTGGTAATAATACTTTCCAAATGATTTGTAATGGGCTTGCCCCCATGGATTGAGCTGCCTCGATAACACCAAAATTAATATCCTTAATAGACGTTTCTACAAGGCGCGCCAAGAATGGAATCGCCGCAATTGTCAATGGTACACATGCTGCAGTTGTACCGATGGATGTACCTACCACCATGCGAGTGAATGGAATGATGGCAACCATCAAGATGATAAAAGGTACGGAACGAGTGGCATTCACAATTGCACCTAACACTTTATTTAGTGCTACGTTTTCCAAGATATGACCTTTAGAAGTAACAACCAAAACGACACCAAGAGGAATACCTAATAACATTGCCATTACCGTAGAAATTATCGTCATTTGCAATGTATCAAGGGTGCCAGTTATGAGTAGATTAATGATTTGCTCTGACATAACCGATCACCTCGCTTTCAATTGGTAAAGTTTTGATGTAGTCCAAACCTTCTTGTGCATTTTCTGGGTCACCATTCAAGATAACGATGAGGCGACCAACGCTCGTATTTTGGATGTAATCAATTCCGCCAAAAAGGATGCTTACATCTAAATTAAAGCGTCTTACGAGACCTGCTACTACAGGCTCATCTGTTGCTTGTCCTGTAAATTTGAGGCGAACTAATGGCGCGGTTCCTGCAATCCATTGATCATGCAACTCTAGATGTTCCAATGCTTCTGGAGGTAAGTTATCACTCACTACAGAGCTAATAAACTCTTTTGTCGTATTTTCGCGAGGATGTGTGAATACTTCAACCGTGCTACCTTCTTCGAGTATTACACCGCCTTCAATAACTGCCACGCGATCACAGATTTCACGGATAACGTGCATCTCATGTGTAATGAGCACAATAGTGAGCCCCATCTTTTCGTTGATATCTTTCAACAATTTCAAAATAGAATCTGTTGTCTGAGGATCAAGGGCAGATGTAGCTTCGTCACAAAGGAGAACCTTTGGATTAGACGCCAACGCACGAGCTATACCAACACGTTGCTTTTGACCACCAGATAATTGAGATGGATAGTTATTCATACGCTCTGTAAGACCTACGATATCAAGGATCGGCTCGATGCGCTCCTTGATTTCAGCCTTGCTCATTCCTTGTAATTCCAACGGAAATGCTACATTGTCATACACTGTGCGAGAGGACAAGAGGTTAAAATGTTGGAAAATCATACCAATATTTTTGCGTGCTTTACGCAAAGCGGATTTGCTAAGTGTGGTTAAATCTGTACCATTTACGATAACAGAGCCAGATGTAGGTGCTTCGAGCATATTGATGCAACGAATCAAGGTGGATTTACCGGCACCGGATTGGCCAATAATGCCAAAGATTTCGCCTTCTTTCACATTTAGGCTAATATCTTTCAACGCTTCCACACGATTAGCACCTTCATAGACTTTACTAATGTGTTCTAATTGTATCAAAATAATTTCCTTTCTTAAGGTAAATGTGTATCATTTGATGAAAGCAACTTATCTATCAAGGTAGCCCTTCTTCCATCAATTTTTCTAGTGCTTCGCGTAGACGAAGTGTAATGGCACCTGGTTTACCACCAGATACTAAATTTCTGTCTAGCTTAGTAATTGGGATGACACCACCAATTGTATCGGTAAAGAATAATTCATCCGCATCATCTACAAAATTACGATCGAATTCTTTCTCAATAATGGTAATACCTAAAGATGGTGCTACACGCGTTAAGATCATTTGGCGCGTAATACCTTTTAAGATATGATTATCTGCTGGATGCGTGTACAAGATACCATCCTTAACAGCAAACACATTAGATGTGGCGCCTTCTGTACAAATGCCATCACGGAACAAGATTGCTGTATAAGCAAATTTCTTTTCTGCTTTTGTTTGTGCCAAGATATTCGGGATCAAATTTGTAGTCTTAATATCTACATGATTCCAACGTTCATCAGGTAAAGCTATCGCTTTTACACCTTCACCCAATTTATTGACTTCATCTAAATCCAAGGTACGGATAGACATAAGCATTTGTGGTTCTAATTTGGAGCGATCATAAGCATGGTGACGTGGTGCTACACCACGAGAGATTTGTAAATAAATATAGCCCTCTTTAATTTCACTTTGCTCGATCAAAATTTCGTGCAATTCTGTCAAATCATCAGGGGTCATTTTTACAGGGATATCCATTTCACGCATAGAGCGATACAAACGATCTTGGTGGTAAGACAAAGCGAAGCAACGGCCTTTTACGACGCGAACAACTTCATATACAGAGTCACCAAACAAATAGCCACGGTCATCAATACTGATAACTTTGGCACCTGGTTCAACGAATTCACCGTTAAAATATGTTAATTCTTGCATAGGAGCACCTCTTTTTCTTTTCGTTACTCTATCAAGTGGTAATCATCATGGACTTATTATAACACAATTACTTTCAAATTTTCACACTTTACTTTGTGAAAGATATTAATTAGATATACAAAAATCCGCTAGGATACCATAGTTAAAAACTATATCCTAGCGGATGTATTGCATATATTATTTTAATACTAAATCAGCACCACAGAGCTAGTTAGTACTATAGCCGATACGAAAGTACTAATACCAATTAGGACTCTCTATACAACAAAAGCTTTCTGATTATACTAGTGCCCCAGTACAAATTTACGAATAGACTTAGGTAAGTAATTGAAACCTACCGTAGTCAAATAGGATAATGCCAATGCCATGGCATACATAACGAGAACATTGACCACCGTGTACAAGAGATTGTATTTAGCCATCACAGCAGATATGATTAACAGCCAGAACGGATGTGTTAAATAAATACCATAGGACTTATCCCCTATCTCAGACCAAATGGATTCCATAGTCACATTCATAGGTAGTGTTTGGAATAGGAATAAACTAAACATCGTTCCCAAACCAGTGTAAAGAACACCCATCGGACTCATTTGATGTACCGTATAAATTGCTTCTAGCACCGTATAATTCCATACGTCCATGACATAGTAATAGGATCCAAGCATCAATAATACAGATCCTACCGCACTAGCACCTAAAAGATAACGATAGCGCCACATGTATTCACAGACCGTTTCATATCGTTCAGCACATACAGCACCTAAAAGGAAAATCCACACATAATGAATTACCCAATAGTTGAGTCGCATATCGAAAAGATATTTAAGAATCGGCTGATTACTTAGATTTTCCATTACCCAACGGCCAAGCATATACGATGATACATAATCAATAGCGACTTGGACAACAAATAATAGCACCATCCAGAACACAGGTCGCTTGAGGATGACTTTCACCATTGCCCGCCATAACGGCATCATCACGTAGAACCATAGCAAAATAACCATAAAATACAAATGATACATAGAGGTACCAAAGAGTAGATTTATCGCCAATGGACCCGGACGTAAATTGCCGAGGTTGTGCGCCGTCAATCCCGTATAGAGCAAGTAAAAGATGGACCACGTAATATATGGAAATAGCACCACCTGAATGCGGCGGTGCATAAATTCCTTATATGAGAATGGTCCCTCTACCGAGGTATGATAAAACAAACCAAATGCAGAGAGGAAAAAAAACGCAGGCACTCCAAAGCGAGAGAGAATTTCTAACACGCTGATGAGTTCTAAATTTACAAAAGGATTTTGCAATGCGTAAGATCCTACGTGAATGCCGATAACACCGAGCATACAGAGACCTCGCATATAAGTAATTTCCGGTAAAAATGCTTTTTTCATAGCCATTCCCTATTCATTATTGACCAGGTGCAGCGGCAGGTGTCGGTACGACACGTGGGCCTTGAGACTCTGTAGCTGGTTGTTTAACTACAGGAGATTCAGGTGCAGCTTCTTGAGGCTCTGCAGCTTTTTCAGGTTGAGCAGGTTGTGCTGGTACAGCCTGACCATTTGCTTTAGCTGCCGCTTCTGCCTTAGCCTTAGCTTTTGCTTCAGCTTCTCGTTTCAAGCGCAATTCTTTTTCAAGAGGTACCACTGGTTTATCATAAACAGTGATATCCGTTTCAAATAGACGCCCCCATGGGAATGTAGCTTTTACTGTACGAGGATTGATTTTAAGGTATTTTTCAGCGAAATCTTGAATGCGTTCACCTAAGTAACTTTCAAGACGTTCATTTAATTCACCAGAGTAACGAACATTATCTGTTCTAATAGAATCTTGCATACGATAAATATCTTTACGGATATTTGCTTGATATGCCCAATTATCCAAATATTGTTGCGTCAACATATCACGATGACCTTCTGGGCTCATAGATTTAAGCAATACTCCTTGAGCAATAGCGTAACCTACTGTGTTACTTGCTGTATTCCAACCATTATACGCACCGATTTTGTACAACAGATCTCGTTTATACATAGCGGATACTAACGTATTGTCTGCACCATTATTGAAAGCAATATCTGCAACGCTTACATTCACACCAGAATCAACAGCTTGTTGAATACGATCTACGAAAGCATTTGTAGAGTTGGAAATCATTGGGAAGTTTTCGAAGTTTTCAGATTCACCTGTGCTCGTAGTAAGAGGTGTATTAATAGCCAATAATACAGTTGGTTTGCCTTGTGTCACCATCGTGCCACCTACAGCCTCAACGTGTTGTGCAATTGTTTTATCGATAGTTTGGTCTTCGTAACCTGGCAATGTTTTACCGCCACCACCGAGTGGATAGATTACGGAGAATGTTGGTTTTTCTGTGCTCATATCGGTACGGGAACGCGCCATCAACAAGAGACCGAGTTGGTCAGCACCAGGGAAGCTACCATATTTTTCAACAGAAATATCCTTGGAATATTTGTTGAGGTAACGACCTTCTAGTGCGGATTGAGATAATTGAGATGTATCATCATGACCTAATGCAAAGTAGTCGAATACACCACTGCGAGTTTCATCAATCAACTCTTTGTTGATTTTCATATTTTTTTGACGGCGGTCAAACCAGTCTTGCAAGTATTCCACAGGAACGGAGGCTTGTAGGCTCATCATTTTTTGAGTTTCTTCTTGTGTTAAGGAGCCAGAATCCAATTTATCTTGTAATGCAGCGATTTGGAAGATAGTTGGACCATATTCCGCATAATAAGCCGGTTCAGTACCGCCACCACTCGCACGCGGAGAACGCATTACCGTACCAAAACCATAGATGCGTACATTTTTATTACGCGCTTTTAAACCTTCAATACGTTTCAAGCGATTTTGCAATGTGCTAAGCGGAATATTATGTTTGCGAGAATCTACAAGACCTCCATAAATAAGAGTATCTGTACTTAATACCATAACATCAGCACGACCTGCATTTTGCTCTACCCAAGCCATAATTTGATCAGCTTGACCTTGGTATGTCTTACCAGAAATCAAGTGTTGAGGTGGTGTCAACACAGTCATACCCGCCTCACGAGCTGTGTCAACTGTATATTGCAAGCTTACAGGGCGATCATCTTGAGGTACATATAATACGGTTTCTGCATCAATATTGATGGATGTACCTGTAGCAATGGCTGTAACCATTAATGCTACTTTCAACCATTTATTTGTCATAAAGCAAATCTCCTTCTGTGTACACGAGTACTCTCGACTCGAAAATTAACTCTTATATAATACTCTTTTTTTCTGACACTTTTATGAAATACTTAACGGTATAATTATATCATTTACTTGTTATTTCTCAAATGTAGCGCCTTTAGCTTTAGCGCACTTTGGGTAAGCTCCAATTATATTTAATAGCTAGTAGACGGATAACTAGTACAACAGTAAAAGCACCATATACAGCCTCTCCAACCCAATTAGAAATAACCATTAAGTAATAAACGATACCCCCAATAACACTAGGCAGAGCGTACACGTCTTCTTTCAAAACAGAGGGAATCCGTTGAGCCAGCATATCTCGGATAATGCCGCCACCAACAGCAGTAATAGTTCCTAATAAAACAATGAAAATTGGCAACTCTGGATATAGTTTAAATCCTGCAGATGCCCCAGTTACTGTAAAAGATGCCAACCCGACTGCATCGGCCAATAAATAGCTTGCTCGACTACGAGGGCCCATAGCATGCTTGCGATAACGGCTGTTATACATAATAAATACGATAATTGTTACGGAAATAACCACTGTTACATATACTATATTGCGTAATGAGTTCGGTGGAAAATACCCCAAGAGAACATCCCGTACAATACCACCACCGATTGCCGTGGCCAGTGCCAATACAACCATACCAAATATATCCATTCTCCGCGCCACCCCAACAAGTGCTCCGGAGATAGCAAAAGCAATAGTGCCAATCATATCAAATATATACCAAATAATATCCATAATACCCTCACACAATCTATTCGCATAACTGCGTACACTATGATAGACTTTATGTAAGATATTATACATTAAGAGGTATGAGAATGACAAAAGACATTACACCTATAGAGATTAAAAATATGGATGAGCGTACTCGAGACGAGTATTTCATGGCGTTTGCCCTAGAGGAAGCTCACAAGGCCTATGACTTAGGAGAAATTCCTATCGGCGCCATTTTAGTTCAAAACAATACAATCATTTCACGCCACCATAATCGCCGCGAATTAGATCACGATGCAACGGCTCATGCAGAGGTGCTCGTCATCCGCGAAGCATGCGATGTGCTCAAGCGCTGGCGGTTGACTGATTGTACCCTGTATGTTACGATAGAGCCGTGTCCGATGTGCGCTGGAGCCATTATCAACAGTCGTATTGACCGTGTTGTATATGGGGCAAGTGATTACAAAGGAGGCGCTGTAGAATCTCTTTTCAATGTACTCTCTCACCCTGGTTTAAATCATGAGCCTGAACTAGCATCTGGTGTCCTTGGTGATGAATGTAGCCAAATCATGAAAGACTTTTTTAAGGAGCGCCGTAAAACACGGAGGAGTACCCAAGAGGCTGAAGGGTCCGCACTCGAAATGCGGTAGGTCGGGCAACCGGCGCGGGGGTTCAAATCCCTCCTCCTCTGCCACTACAACATATAAAGCGCTAACTGTGGTTAGCGCTTTTTTGCGAAGGGACCTCTACTATGAAAAAATATTACCCTTATCTCATCACGGTGAGTCATATGATTAACGACTCCTGTCAAAGTGTATTGCCTGCCCTCTTACCACTGTTCATCTATACCTATGGACTCAGCTTAGAACAAGCGGGCTTTCTTATCTTAGCCAATACAGCATTATCTTCATTATTACAACCATTATTAGGATATCTTTCTGACAAAATCAATCAGCCTCGACTCATCGCCTTAGGTGTTTTACTCTCTGCTTGTAGCACAGGTGTTATGGGTTTTGTCACTTCCTATGAAAGCTTACTTGTTTGTGCCACCTTAGCCGGTGTGGGGTCTTCTATCTTCCACCCTGAAGGGGCAAAGATCATGAACCGCCTCGGTGGCGGCAAAAAAGGAAAAGCCATGGGCACCTTTGCTATCGGCGGTAGCTCTGGTTTTGCCATCGGCCCACTCTTTGCTGGCTCTATTGCCTATACAGTAGGTCCGCATGGATTGGCGGCTTTCACCGTGGTAGGTCTTATCATATCAACGATTTTATTCATCCTCATGCCTCGCATAGTAGCTCATGCACGCACTATCGACCAAGCGGTAGCTACAGAAAACCCTACACTTGTAGACAAACCACTCAAAAATTACTGGAAATACTTTGGTATCTTGTTCGTTATCATCCTAAGCCAATCGGTAAACTTCCGTGTTATCAATGCATTTATTCCTATCTTCTGGACTCGTGAACTCGGCACTAGCCCAGAACAAGGTAGCTTTGCATTAACCGTATTCTTTAGCATCGGTATCTTCATGACATATATCGGCGGTCTATTAGGCGATAAATATGGTCCTATCAAAATCATTAGACTATCCCTATTAATTTGGTTGCCAGCTATGTTCCTATTAACGGAAGTGCCAACCTTCTCCCCTGTCATCATGATGCCTGTAGCCTATCTGCTACTACTCATGATTGGCGCTGCGAAAGCCATCAGTTATAGCCCAGTCATTGTACTAGGTCAAACATATCTAGCTAAAAGCATCGGCTTTGCCTCTGGTATTACCCTCGGCGTGAGCCAAACTATTGGTGGTATCATCGCACCTGTAGTAGGTAACCTTGCGGATACCTATACTTTACCTGCCGCTATGATGACACTTGTACCATTCCTAGTAGTGGGTCTTGGGGCTTCATTGATACTTAAAGATCCTAAAAAATTACAATAAACAAAAAAGAACCCTTCGCGTGAATTGCACCCCAAAAATTGGACACAATTTTTGAAAGTATAGAAACCAACGAAAGGTTCTTTTTATATTCAACTAAACACATCACATACAGTTTAGTGTTTTAGCATTTCATTCAATATAACTACGTCCGTTTCTTTCATACCTTGTGCCACAGCACCAATACTGCGGATGGTTTCATCAACGGAGTATGCTACAAGGCCATCGCCTTTTTGGTAGTTTTTATTAAGGCGAGCTTGCTTATATCCCATAAAAGCACCATCAAGAGAAATCGCAATTTTACCTGCACAGGATGGTTTTGCACCATCGCATACGATACCCGATAAACTTGCAAGCCCATTTACAAGAGTGTTCTCGATTATATCTTTGCTATCACCTTTCAAGAAAGCTATGCCTGCTACACTTACCACACCAGCAGATACAACGCCACAGTATGCAGACAATTTACCAATACCAGATTTAACGTAAAGCGTTAACAAGTTCGCAAAGACAAGCGCTCGATACAATTCATTATCGCTTTTACCAAGTTCCTCGGCAGTCGTAATGATTGGTACAGATACCGTTAAGCCTTGGTTACCAGAGCCAGAGCAAATAACTACAGGCAATGGACATCCACTCATACGCGCATCAGAGCCGGCCGCGGCACGAGCCTTGCATTTTGTTTCAAGAGATGGATTTTCATCGTCCAATAATAATAATTGACCAATGTTAGCACCGTAATCATTTGACAGACCTTCCTTAGATATAGCAGTATTATACTCAACTTGTTGTTTTATTTGGGGAAGGATACCAGAAATATCACCGGTTAAGGCAAATTTATAAATGCTATCGAAAGTCATGGCATATTCTGTTTTAGCCGCTTTCTTGATTTCATTGACTGATTCAGAGACAATCTCGCCATCTACTGATACATATGTTACATTCGTATGGTCATTTTCAATGCGAACAACCGCTGTATGTTCATCTGTTTCTGCAGTGATTTCTATATATAGATTATCTACACCTTCAGCGAGTGAAACGGTACAGAAGTTGGCATCAAGCAATGTGCCAAGCCATTTGCGATCTTCGTCTGTAGCAGATTCTAATACCTCTAGTTCACGCTCTGGATGACCTACAATAGCACCCAGTGTAGCAGCCGCCGTTAGTCCTTTTCGTCCCCCAGAATTTGGAATGACTACAGATTTTACATTTTTAATAATATTCGCGCTGCATCTTGCGTGAATACGGTTAGGAAATTCATCTAAAACAGAGACTGCCTTCGCAGCCGCATAAGCCAATGCAATTGGCTCAGTACAACCGAAGGCAGGACGCATCTCTGACTGTAACAAAGAAATATAATTCATCTTATACTTCCGCAATAATTTCCACTTCCACCAAAGCACCTAATGGAAGGTCTTTTACGGCTACGCAAGAACGAGCTGGTTTAGAAGTGAAATATTTAGCATACACTTCGTTGAATGCTTTGAAGTCAGCGATATCAGCCAAGAAACAAGTTGTTTTAATAACTTCGGAGAAGTCTGAACCTGCTTCAGCCAATACAGCATCAATGTTTTTACATACTTGTTCAGTTTGCTCTACGATGCCACCATCAACAATAGAACCAGTTGCAGGATTGAGTGGAATTTGACCAGAAGCAAATAACAAACCGCCTACTACTTTAGCTTGAGAGTAAGGACCTACTGCTGCTGGTGCTTTTTCTGTGAAAATTGTTTTCATGATAATTCTCCTTTTATAAATAAATATAAATTAATATGACTATGTTTAAGGCGCAAAACTCATTTTATTGCCTCGATATATATGACTTACCTCAATATATCACATATTACATAAAAATACGTATATAACCAATTATTTAATTGATTTAAATGCATTATCAAATATTGGTTTGAAATAATCACGTTGTACATCAGTTGTTATACCTACATACAACACCGGTTTTCCTGGCTTCAACACAAATGCAGCATTTGCATAGAGTGGAGTTTGTACATTTCCATCTGCATATAACAAGCGAGAGCTTGCAGCATACGTTTGATATTTTGTGCCAGCCACCGGATGTACTTGTTCTGCATTTTCTACGGTTAGAGTTCTAAGTGTCTTAGGCATAATCGTTGCTTTTTGGGGATCACGACTAGACACATTAATAGGTCCATTCAAAGGAACTACCGTTGTGCTAGTAGGAATCTGTTTATTTATTGTTCCTAATAAAAGTTGCTCTGTTACAGGATCAATTTGACCTTTATCAAAAGCGGTCATAGCAGCTATAAACATAGGGTCATTAGCCTTTTCTTTAGCCACTTGTTGCGCTATTTGTTTAACATCTACAGCTACTACGAATGCATCTTTTTGACCAGTTTTATCTGCCCCTTGTAATTGGTATACATCAAAATTAGTACCAAAATTTTGGAAAAATTCTTTAGCCATCATATTGGTCATCGTAGATTTTGAGGGATTCTGTTGCATTTGTTTCTCTACAAAATCACGAGTATTTGTTTTAGACGCAGAAACAATATTTACATTATTAGGTACTACCATAGAGCCCCCAATAGTTTGTACATCCTTGGCAAAACTAATACTTGATACAGTTCCTAATAAGCATGCAGTGCAAGCCAATACTTTCAAAGATTTCATATTATTTACCTCCCTTGAGAGATTGTGTTTGATACATATGATTCAATTCATTAGTCCAATAATCATGACTAGAGTCGTCAGACATTAAAAGCTGTAAAGATACACCCTTATCTGTAGGAACAGCATATCCAATTAAGGAGTAAGTGTTTCTAAAGCCATCATAGCTAAGACCGCCTCGCAAATCACCAGTCACAGCCGTACCATAGCGCGTTTGAACAGGTTTATACGCTACATGAGTTGCATCGACACGCAATTGTTTCGTCATAAACTCTACATAGGAAATGAACTCTTGTTTATCCTTTGTAGATGTTTTCTTATCTGTAGCAAGCATTTTATCAACAGCGCCCATAATTTGAGCAGGTATTTTATCATTTATCATCTTCAAATCTTTTGATAACTTAGTACCTTCAACCGTGTTGCTTTTTAAGCCTTGTAATTGTTGTTGAGCCGTTTCTTTAGAGTAAGATTCCACATGTTTAGAGATGGAGTGCTTTAATGCAGCCTTTTCCGCATCTGATCCCTTCTCTAAAATAGTTTTATTCATACCTATAACTTGATCAATAGCATTTTTAGAATAGTTAATAACAATTAAACTACCTGTATGATGACCTTGTTTATCAGTACCTTGCAATTGATAGAAGGAGTAACCATCAAGAAAATCCCCCTTCACTGGTTCAACAGCTACACCAGGCTGTGCTTTCACAACATTATTAATAGTATCAACAGCAGATTTATTTGCTACTTTGAGAAATTTATCTTGTTCTTGATTACGCAATCTTGCATCAGTAGAAATGTGCATAACTTCTACAGCTTTCACAGTTGGGGAGGTACTGCCGTACATACCATAACCTAAATCAACCGTATCAGCACATGCCACTGCCCCCATACCCACAGTTAAACAGGTAGCACAAGCCAATGTCATCATCTTTTTATTGAGAGTTCTCATAAGACACCTCACCTTTTTAACAATACACTATGTATAGATTGTTAGATAATCTGTGCAGTATATATTAAGAGTTTAAAAGATAATCTATACTGCATATATAAATTATTATACTATATCGACATATATAACTGTATAGTATAATTTACAAGCTTATCTTTCTGCTATACAATACATAAATAGACATGTAAAGATGATATATGTATGAGAAATGGAAAGGAGTGCACACTCGGTGTGCTTTTAATATGATACAAGAATTAATTCCCCTCACCAGGCCTCGCACATTAGCTGCCGCATTAGGGCCTACTATTTTAGGTGCCGCCTTTAGTTATTATGCATTTGGTGCCGTTCAGGGCACAGGGCTAGCTATATTCCATACGATACTTATATTCTTAGCAGTTGTAACCGCCCAAATTATAGCAAATTTATGGAATGAATATAAAGACTTTAAATCTGGACTCGATGCTAGTCAAAAGATAGGTAATGCTGGTTCTATCACGCGTGGCGCTATAACACCAGAACTCATTATAACGATGATTAAAGTACTCATGTTTGTACCCATTATCATTGGTCTTTATTTATCTGCTACTATAACTTGGTATTACATCCCTATAGGCTTCTTATGTATTCTAATTAGTTTCCTTTACTCTGGCGGTCCAAAACCAATTTCTCGAACACCCTTTGGAGAAATTTCCTCTGGTATCGCTATGGGTTTTGCCATCGTACTCATTACAGGCTATGCCTGGACACGAGAATTATTCTTAGCTCTGTTAATTCCTGCAATTCCATCTACATTGTTAGTTGGTTCCATCATGTTGACGAATAATATCCGAGATATTAGAAATGATGAAAGCCATGGACGTCACACGTTGCCAATCGTGCTTGGTCGTGAAAGAGCGCTCAGCTTAATGAGTATCTCATATATTTTCAATTTTATTTGGATCATTGCTTGGATTATAATAGGCCATATGACATGGTTCGCCTTATTAGCATTCCTTGCGGCACCACTAGCTTTCAAAACAATTCATACATTATCTACCAATACAGGTGAGTTCCAATTAGATAAGGCTATGGGCACTACCGCTGGGGCAGCCATGATTTATCAACTAATGTGGGCGATTGGACTTATTATGGGCAAATTGTTTTAAAAATAAACATACTTATATTATAGGTTCTCCATAGTTTTTAGTTATGGAGAACCTATAATAATTCCTTCTAGATCCGAAGAGCACACGTCTTAACTCCAGA
>CAJZEE010000058.1 GCA_915066865.1 uncultured Veillonella sp. | reverse complement strand
GTACTCTTCCGAGCTCTATGATGTTTTTCATCCTTGTTTCAAACTGTCCTCTAAATTGTGTTCCGGCAACTATTGAAGACATATCAAGCTGCATTATCTCATAATCAAGAAGCTTTTGAGGTACTTCACCCTTTACTATCTTATATGCCAAGCCTTCAGCTATAGCTGTTTTACCTACACCGGGCTCTCCAATAAGCACAGGGTTGTTTTTCGTTCTTCTGTTTAATATCTGTATTACCCTGTCTATTTCCTTTTGTCTGCCTATAACAGGATCTATCTGATTATCTCTTGCACGTTGAGTTAGATTGATGCTGAACTTTTCAATATTTTTCAAATTTTTCTTTTTGACCTATTGACTTTTTGACTTTTAGGGGCTATTATAATGTCATAGGGTAAATAAACCCAGTAAAAATAGTATTAGTCAAATAGTTAAACTCTATGATGTATGAGGGGGTAAAATATATGAACAACAACTTTAATAACTTTGGTAATGAATTTTCTAGTATGAATGATTTGTTTAATCAATTGATGGGTAATATGGGTGGTTACTCCACGGAACGACGTAGTTATAAGATTAATGGTCGCGAAGTAACTCCAGAAGAATTTGCGTTTTATCGTCAAACTGGTCGATTACCATCTAATGAGGAAATGCAAGCTGCTCAAGCTGCGCAACAAGGTAAAATTAAACAAGATGGCATCCTTGCTCGTTTGGGGACAAACTTAACTCAACAAGCTCGTGATGGTAAACTCGATCCTGTAATTGGTCGTAACAAAGAAATCCAAGAAACAGCAGAAATCTTAGCACGTCGTACTAAAAATAATCCTGTACTTGTAGGTGATGCTGGTGTTGGTAAAACTGCAGTAGTAGAAGGCTTGGCACAAGCTATTGTAAATGGTGACGTTCCAGCAGCTATTAAAAATAAAGAAATCATTTCCATCGATATTTCCGGATTGGAAGCTGGTACTCAATACCGTGGTTCCTTCGAAGAAAACATTCAAAACCTTATTAAAGAGGTAAAAGCCGCAGGCAATATTATCTTGTTCTTCGATGAAATTCACCAAATTTTGGGTGCTGGGTCCACAGGTGATGGTCAAGGATCTAAAGGCTTGGCAGATATCTTGAAGCCTGCTTTGTCCCGTGGTGAAATGACAGTTATCGGTGCTACAACACAAGATGAATACCGTAACACAATTATGAAAAATGCAGCTCTTGCTCGCCGTTTCAATGAAGTTAAGGTCAATGCACCATCTGCAGAAGATACTTTCAAAATCTTACAAGGCATTCGTCCATTGTACGAAGCGCATCATAACATTGAATTGCCAGATGCGGTGTTGAAAGCCGCTGTAGATTATTCCGTACAGTATATTCCACAACGTAGCTTGCCAGATAAAGCTATTGATTTAATTGATGTAACAGCAGCTCATTTGGCGTCTCAACATCCTGTAACAGATATTAAAACTTTGGAAGCAGATATTGCTGATGCTAAAGCAAAACAAGAGGAATATGCTCAAAAAGAAGACTATGAATCTGCGATTAATGAAAAAATGCGTATTCAAAAGTTACAAGCAGAGCTTGATAACCATACAGAAAATCAAAAGGTGGTAGCTCAAGTAAACGACGTAGCAGAAGCCGTTGAAAGAATGACTGGTATTCCTGTATCTCAAATGGGTGCATCCGATATCGAGCGCTTGAAAGACATGAAATCTCGTTTAGAAGCTCATGTAATTGGTCAAGATAAAGCCGTAGAAGCTGTATCTAAAGCAATTCGTCGTAACCGCGCAGGCTTTGATGAAGGCAACCGTCCAATCGGTAGCTTCTTATTCGTAGGTCCTACAGGTGTTGGTAAGACAGAATTAGCTAAACAATTAGCTCTAGATATGTTCGGTAACAAAGATGCAATCATTCGTTTGGATATGTCTGAATACAGTGATCGCACAGCCGTATCTAAATTAATTGGTGCTACAGCTGGTTATGTTGGTTACGAAGATAACTCTAATACATTGACTGAACGCGTACGCCGTAATCCTTATTCCATCGTATTATTCGATGAAATCGAAAAAGCAGATCCTCAAGTTATTACATTACTTCTTCAAGTATTAGATGATGGTCGCTTAACAGATGGTCAAGGTAACACAGTAAACTTTAAAAATACTGTTATCATCGCTACATCCAATGCAGGTTTTGGTTATGGTAGTGACAATGATGATGAAAATAAAGTAGATGTAATGGAACGCATCGCTCCATTCTTCCGTCCAGAGTTTTTGAACCGTTTCAACGCAGTTATCGAGTTCAATCAATTGAGCAAAGAAGATTTGAAAAAAATTGTAGATTTGATGCTTGATCAAGTGAATAAAACTTTAGCTAAAAAAGACATCACTCTTGATGTAACAGATGCAGCTAAAGAATTGTTGATGGAACAAGGGTATGACAAAACTATGGGCGCTCGTCCATTACGTCGTGTTATCGAATCTGAAATCCGCGATAATGTAACAGATTTCTACTTGGATCACATCGATGCTAAACACTTGCTTGCCGATGTTAAGGATGGTCATATTGTAATCTCTGAAAAAGCAGATTCCGATGATAGCAAAGACCAAGATAAGGCTGAGAAATAAATAATAGACGTAAAAGTGTCGGAATAATCATTTGACAAATCTGAATAAAGTAGTAATATTAATAGCATAATTATATAGTGAGTATGCAAGGGAGCCTATTATATAGGCTGAGAAAGGGCTGCGAGCACCTGACCTTTATACCTGATCGGGATCATGCCCGCGTAGGAAGCACGCTAATACTTAATACGGGTATCGATCATTTTGTTCGATACCCGTTTTTGCATACCTAACTATATATGTCTTTTATATAGGAGGATGTAAAAATGTTTATGACACAATTGGAATCGGCTGTGGCTGGTGTAGTTACGAAGGAAATGAAAGTCGTCGCGGAAAAAGAACGTATGGATGAAGACGTATTACGCTCCCTAGTGGCCTCAGGCAAGGTTGTTATTCCTTGTAACAAGCAACATACTAGTATTTCGCCTGAGGGGATTGGTAAGCGTTTAAGAACAAAAGTCAATGTTAATTTAGGTACATCGAAAGACGTTACTGATTATGATAGTGAGATTGAAAAGGTTGATCGAGCTATTCGACTTGGAGCAGAGTCGATTATGGACCTTTCCACTCATGGTGACACTCGTATTTTCAGACGTAAATTAATCGAGACATCGCCAGTAATGATTGGTACGGTGCCTATCTATGATAGTGTCATTCATCATCAAAAAGATTTGGGTGAATTAACGGCTCAAGATTTCTTGGACACTATCCGATTACACGCTCAAGATGGTGTAGATTTTATTACTATCCACAGTGGTATTACGAGAAAAACAATAGATCAAATCAAGAATCATAAACGGTTGCTCAATATTGTTAGTCGTGGAGGCAGTTTGGTATTTGCGTGGATGAGCATGACAGGTCATGAAAATCCATTCTACGAATACTTTGATGAAATCTTAAAGATTTGCAAAGAATATGATGTTACTTTGTCTTTAGGTGATGCTTGTCGTCCAGGTTGCTTAGCGGATGCAACTGATGTGTGCCAAATTGAAGAGCTTGTAAGGCTTGGTGAATTGGCAAAACGAGCGAAACAATATGGTGTACAAGCTATGATTGAAGGACCTGGACATGTACCTTTACATCAAATACAAATGAATATGGAAGTTCAAGAATCCTTATGTGATGGAGCACCATTCTATGTGTTGGGGCCGCTCGTAACAGATATTGCTCCTGGCTACGACCATATTACGGCTGCCATTGGTGGGGCTGTAGCTGGTATGCATGGGGCGTCATTCTTGTGCTATGTTACACCAGCGGAACATTTAGCCTTACCAAATGCAGATGATGTAAAAGATGGAATTATGGCTTTCAAAATAGCGGCGCATGCTGCAGATATTGCTCGTGGTATTTCTAATGCAAGAGATATAGATGACACCATGGCTAAGGCACGTCAAGTTCTCGATTGGAAGGCACAATATGCTTGTGCCATTGATCCTGAACGGGCTCGTTCTATTCGTGAAAGTAGAGCACCGGAGGAAGACCATAGTGAAACCTGTTCGATGTGTGGCAAGTTTTGTGCTGTACGCAGTATGAATAAAGCTTTACAAGAAGAATATATTGATATTTTATAAGCTTTTTCATATGGGAGGTCATTATGGATTTGATTGTTAATGGAGAGCCAAAGCATGTTGTAGGTAAGCAACTTCATTTGGTTCTTGATGAATTAGGATGTTCTGGTAAACACTTTGTAGTTGAGCTTAATGGTGAGATTCTTAGCAAGGAAGCATATACAACCACTAAATTAACGGCTGCTGATATCGTTTGGCAAGCACATCCCGATTTTATTTGTGCCGTTTCTGAAATAACAGAGTCAGACAATATACAAAATACGGTTTATGAGCTTATGAACGGATATAGTAGAGTCAGATAAAAAATTGAGTTTACATACAAACCACAAGATTAAAATCTTGTGGTTTTTTGGTTATAAAAGAATTTTGTATACATGATAAAAATCATTGCTAACACATCGATTTATTTAGTATAATCGTATCATTAAATTCGATATTCTATAGAATTTATAAAATAAATGAAGATGGAGAGGTAATTGTATATGTCTCATTATGTAGATTTAAATAGTGATTTAGGCGAAAGTTTTGGTAACTATACATTAGGCATGGATAGTGAAGTATTAAATCACGTAACAAGTGCTAATATTGCTTGTGGTTGGCACGCTGGAGATCCTCTTATTATGGATGCGACTGTCCGCATATGTAAAGAAAAAGGCGTTGCCGTAGGGGCGCATCCTGGTTATCCAGATTTGATGGGATTTGGTCGTCGTGCGATGGCAGTAAATCCTGCTGAGGCAAAAGCCTATATGATGTACCAACTAGGTGCACTTCAAGCTTTTTGTGATAGTTATGACATTACTTTACAGCATATGAAACTACATGGTGCTTTTTACAATACAGCCTGTGTTACGCCTGTACTAGCCGATGCAATTTTAGATGGTTTACAAGCGGTAAATCCTAATATCTCGGCCATGGTATTGAGTGGTAGCTATATTGCTCAAGAGGCACAGCGACGAGGTATTCCTGTTATACAGGAAGTGTTTGCCGATCGTGGCTATACAGAGAAGGGAACATTGGTCCCTCGTACAGAAGAAGGTGCTTTCATCAAAGACCCGCAAGAGGCTTTAGACCGAGTTCTCATGATGGTTACAAAGGGGAAGGTTGTTACTAATACGGGGAAGACCATTGATATTGTGGCCGACTCCGTATGTGTTCATGGTGATAACCCTGAAGCGATAGCTTTCACAAGGTATATTCGGGAGGGGCTCACAAAAGCTGGTGTAACGGTGGCGAATTTTCAACACCGATAAAACTATTAAATACATTAAAATAAATGCTTAATTAATACCAACAGAAAATGCAAATATAAGTATTAAAAGTAAGTATTACATGTAAGTATGAGCTTTAAGCACTAAGTATGGCATAGATTAATTATTATATGTGGAGGTTCCTATGAAACCAATTACAGGTAAAGCGAGTTTCTCTGTCCTATTAGGGGCAGCTTTCTTAATGGCCACGTCTTCCATTGGACCTGGCTTTATGTTACAAACGGCAGCATTTACAAATGAGTTGAAAGCAGACTTTGCATTTGCTATCGTTGTATCCGTTATTTTCTCTATTATTGCACAGCTTAATGTGTGGACGATTATTGGTGTATCCCAAATGCGTGGTCAAGATATTGCGAATAAGGTATTGCCAGGCCTTGGTTATATAGTGGCATTTTTAATTTCCCTTGGTGGATTGGCCTTTAATATCGGTAATATTGGTGGTGCTTCTATGGGCCTCAATATTATATTTGGTATCGACACAACAACAGCGGCCGCTATTAGCGGTATCTTAGGTATCTTACTATTTACATCTAAGAAGATGGGTGGTGTTTTAGATAATACGGCTAAAGTACTCGGTACTGTTATGCTTGTTCTTATCGCCTACGTAGCATTCTCTACGAATCCACCAGTAGGAGAAGCCTTGTCTCATTCTGTGATTCCAGAGCATGTACCTTGGTTAGCAACGATTACACTTATTGGGGGCACTGTAGGTGGTTACATTACATTTTCTGGTGGTCACCGCCTCATTGATGCAGGTATTACAGGTCAAGAGCATTTAAAAGATGTACGTCGTGCAGCAATTATGGGGATGTCTGTAGATGCATTAGTTCGAGTGTTATTGTTCTTAGCCGTTTTAGGTGTAGTATCCATGGGCTTTGTGCTAGATTCTAAAGACCCAGCAGGCTCTGCGTTTCTTCTCGGCGCTGGTGAAATCGGTCATAAATTATTCGGTATAGTGTTCTTCTGTGCCGCATTGACCTCTGTAGTAGGGGCTGCCTACACATCAGTATCCTTCTTAAAAACATTGTTTAAGGTTGTAGAACGAAATGAAAAATTGACTATTATGGCATTTATCTTTATTTCTACATGTATCTTAATCTTTATTGGCAAACCAGTATCTCTATTGATTTTAGCGGGCTCTGTAAATGGTTTGATCCTGCCTGTTACGTTGGCAGTTATGCTCGTTGCTACTCATAAATCTGAAATCGTAGGGGCATACAAACACAATAAACTTTTATATTATACCGGTTGGATTGTAGTACTTGTAACATCTTATATTGGTGTTACATCTTTAAAAGGCATTGCTAAGTTACTAGGTTAATTAATTATCTGTGAAAGCACCATTACGTTCGGCTTGAATGTGATGGTCCTTTCTAGTTATAGCAGGAGGTACATATGAAACCTACAATTTCACCTGTAGGGGATTGCGCTATCTCTATTGATTTTGGTCAAGTAATCGATCCAAAGATTAATCGACAAATCCGACAAGTTATAGAGCAGATTAAAGTCTTACAGCTAGATGGAATTATTGAACTAGTTCCTACATACTGTGCATTGCTTGTTCAATATGATGCAATGGTATATACGTATTCAGATATTTGTAGAATTCTTGATCCTATATTACAAGAATCTGTAACAGACAGCGTAATTGAACGTGTTACGATTGTTGAAATCCCGACCATATACGGTGGCGAGTATGGTCCAGATCTAGGTTTTGTAGCCTCTCATAATCATATAAGTGAAGCTGAGGTTGTATCCATTCATAGTGGTACAGATTATTTAGTTTATATGCTAGGCTTTATTCCTGGATTTACCTATTTAGGTGGCATGGATCCACGCATTGCAACGCCGCGGTTGTCTTCACCAAGAACTTTGATTCCTGCCGGCTCTGTAGGTATTGCAGGAGAACAGACTGGTACATATCCATCAGAATCTCCTGGAGGCTGGCAGATTATTGGACGCACACCTGTGACTATGTATGACATGTCTAAGAAACAAGCTGCACTATTGCAAGCCGGAGACTACGTTCGTTATGTGTCTATCAATGAGAATGAGTTCCATCGAATTAAACTATTAGGAAGTAATTATATTCCGTCTATGTATGAAGTAGAGGTAGGTGAGTTGCGTGGGTATAAATGAGTTTAAGGCTGCTTTAATCCGCGTAGATGCGCCAGGGATGTACACTACGATTCAAGATTCTGGCCGCGTTGGCTTTCAACAATATGGTATGCCTGTGGCTGGTCCTATGGATAGTGAAAGCTATCTCTTAGGACAAGCACTTGTAGGTAATACGACTCCTTTCGGTGCATTAGAGTGCACCGTATTGCCACCTACGTTAACCGTCCAAGGTACATGTATCGTTGCTTTCACGGGCGCTGATATGCACCCTACGATTAATAATGTAGTAGTGCCTCGATATATACCTTTTATATGTCACGAAGGCGATATCATTTCTGGCGGCTTTAGCCAATGTGGCGTGCGCATGTATATTGCCTTCTCAGGTGGTATTGATGTTCCCGCTATTAACGGTAGCGTATCGACTCATACAAAGGCTAAGATAGGTGGTATTGAGGGGAGACCGTTACAAGCAGGTGATCAATTTTGCATTAATACATTTACTAGAGACAAAGTGCATGTGTGTGACTTCTATGGAACTCATAAATTATTCAATACCGCTTTATATAACCGAGGTGGTCGTGAGTGTCACGAACCTTTGCGTGTAGTACTAGGAGAGCAAGCAAAGTATTTTACCGAGAAAGGGATTAAGACCTTTGGTAGTAAAATATATACATTGACCGTACAATGTGATCGCATGGGCTTCCGCTTAGATGGCCCTGTTATAGAGCATATCGATAGTGCAGACATTATTTCTGATGGTGCTGTATTTGGCTCTATTCAAGTTCCGTCAGATGGAAATCCAATAATCCTCATGGCGGACCGACAAACAACGGGCGGCTATACAAAGATTGGTACTATCATTACCGCCGATTTACCTAGGTTAAGCCAGTTGCCAGTAGGGGATGGAATTCATTTTGATATTATTTCTGTAGAAGAATCACAAGAAATATATCGTACCTATATGAAACGCTTATATAAGCGAATACAATTAGCACACGAACAAAGTTTATATGTTTTTAAATTACGCTAGTTTGTTCCCTAATTTAATTATACAATTTAGTAATAAAGCTATCTCGTAGATTGTCATTTCTATGAGATAGCTTTTTATTATGTAATATAAGATGAACTCAATTAAATGTTGATAAAAATTGAAGCATAATAATCTAAAAGCAATACATGATACGTTAAATGCTGTATAACAAGATAATAGTGATCTATAAGAGGCTTAACTTAATCGATAATAATCTGAGCATATTTTTTTTGAAAGGTGTAGTAACTCAATCACTGATTAAGGGAGGACACATAAAGTTTTATAAAAATTTAATGAATTAATTATGTCTATAGTGATGACATGTAACTAAGTCCATAATATCTAGTTAAACACAAGTTTTTTTAGTACATATAATCTCATAAACGAAATTTAAATAATTGATTATGAGTTTATATTCATTTTATCTCTTCGGTATGGTATAAAATAAGCCCATATTTTATATAGATTTGTGACATGAATCACTATAAAGCCCATTGCTACGCTGTTTTTGTAATGCCTATAATTGTGAAAAATAAATGAAAAAGCTTGATAGTATATTAAAGGTTTTGGTATACTTATAATATTGAAAATTTTAAAATTCTTGTATGACTTACCATATGATAAAACATCGAGGGAGCATTAATATTAATATAGTTTATAGGAGAAAGTATGAATAAGATTTTTAAAGTGGTTTGGAGCAAATCAAAAAACTGTTACGTAGTAGTATCTGAGTTCGCTAAGAATAATAGTGGTAAAAAGAAAATTGTTGTAGCAGCCATCTTGGCTGCATTAGCAATGACTAATGCTAGCATCTCTATGGCGGCAAATACTTTGCCTACAAATCTGCATGCAACAGCAGTAGGCTTAGGGGATGGTGCTTCTGTTACTGGTGACAAAGCTGTAGGCTTCGGTCAAAATGCAGCAGCTGCTGGTGGATATTCTATTGCAATAGGTTCTAATTCTAGTACCAGTGTTAACAGTCCACAAGGAATCGCTATTGGTGGGGGTAATACTGCTAATGAAGGTGCAAGAGTAATTGGGGAACAAGCAATTGCCATTGGGGGAAATACAATAGCTCAAGGTAACTCTTCTATTGTTATTGGTGGCGATGATGTAGTTAAAGCTGATGGTATAAAAGTTGTTTATACTACGAATAATGGTGAGAATAAGACTGGAGATTTGCGTAGTGCTGTTCAAAGCTTAACAGGCTTTGATATGAGAAATCCGCTATATACAGCGGCAACGGCTGGCGAATCTGGTATCACATTAGGTATGAAAGGTCAGTCTGGTAATGTAGGAATTGCAATTGGTACTGGTGCAAATGCGAAGGATCGTTTAGCAGGAACCTCTACTGGTGCTACTGGACAAGCTAATAATGATGTAACAAATGCTATTGCTATTGGTACAGGGGCTAGGGCAAATCGTGATAATGCTATTGCCATCGGTGGTGGTTCTAATACTGATGTAGGTGGTACAAAACAATCTAGCTATACATTGCCAAATAACGTTGTTGCTTCCTGGGCTGGTGGTGATAAAACATTGCCAGGTGACGTCGTATCTTTTGGTTCTAAAGGGTATGAACGTCAGTTGAAACATGTGGCTCCTGGTGAAGTAAGTGCTACTTCCACAGATGCAATTAATGGCTCTCAACTTAGTGCTATTGTAGACCAAATCGCTTATAAATATATATCTATAAAATCTTCTGATGTTGCTAATAAAGATAATACTGGTGCTATGGCAACTAATTCCATTGCTATTGGTCCAAATGCCGCAACAGACGCATCTGCAAGCCGTTCTGTAGCTGTTGGTGATGGCGCTAGAGGTAAAGTAGTAGATGGTGTAGCTGTTGGCTCAAAATCTACAGCTGATATTGCTTCAGGTGTAGTGGGATATAATGTTAATGCTAGTCGTACAGATACATATGCTGATTTAAGTGGTGCTGCCTTAACATCTAAATTAGGTGGTGTTGCTGTTGGTACGACAAACCAAACACGTCAAATTAATTATGTTGCTGCAGGTACTGCTGATACAGATGCAGTAAACGTGGCACAGTTAAAGAGTGTTAATCTAGCTTTTACAGGTGATACTGGTTCAGGTGATGTGAATCTTGCTAATAGTAAATTAGCTGTAAATGGTGATAATACATACATTACAACTACAGCTAATGGTAAGAAAATTACAGTTTCTGGTAAAAAGCAAGATATTACAGTAGCAAATGGTAGCGCTACAGCAACTGCTGGTATGGCGGATTCTGCTAACGTAGCTAATGCAATTAATCAAGCAATCAACCAAAATAAATACGGCTGGAACCTTTCTGCTAATGGCGAAGCTACACCAGTAGCCGTTGAAAAAGGAAATACAGTAGATTTTTCTGGTGACGATAATGTTACGGTTGCTAGAAATGATAAGAAAATCTCTGTAGCCTTGAAAAAAGATCTTTCTAAATTAAACAGTGCATCTTTCAATAATGCTGGCGGTAATGAAACTGTAAAAATTGATGGTGACAAAGGTATTAATGCTGGGAATTTGAAAGTTGCCAATGTAGCAGATGGTGTTGCTGATAAAGATGCTGTCAATGTATCTCAATTGAAAAAAGTTGACGATAAAGCAGAAGCTAATAAAACTGCTATTGATACAAATAAAACTGCAATCGCTAAAAATGCAGGCGATATTGCTACTAATAAGGCTAACATCGACAAAAACACGACAGCTATCGCTCGTAAGATTTCCTTAGGTGGTAACTCTGGTTCTACCGATGAAAAATCCTTGAGCACTGGTGATGTGAAATTTAACGTAAAAGGTGAAAATGGCCTTACTACGGTTGCTAATGGCGACGATGTGACTGTTAAACTCGATGATGCAACTAAAGGTAAAATCGATAATGCAGCTGATCGAGACTTGAGTAATTTGACTCCTGACGGTAAGCAACAAGTTAAGGATTTAGCAGCTTGGAATGTAGTCGCTAATAATGAAACGGCTGAAAAGGTTGAAGGTGGTAACACTGTTAAATTCATCGATGGTGATAACATTTCCATTACTCAAAATGGTAAAGACTTTACTATTTCTACTAAAAAAGATGTAACTTTTGATACGGTAACAGCTACACAAACAATTACAGCGCCAAAAGTGAAAGCGACAACTGGCGTTGAAACACCTCAAGTAACTGGCTTGACTAACACTGCTTGGGTTCCAGGTCAAACACAAGCTGTATCTGGCCGTGCCGCCACAGAAGATCAATTGAAAAAAGTTGATGATCAAGTAGCAGAAAATAAAGCCAATATTGCGGATAATACAGATAAAATTGGTAAAAATGCTGATGCTATTGCAGATAATAAGCAAAAAATAGCTGACAATAAAACTGCAATTGATAAAAATGCAGGTGATATTGCTACTAATAAGGATAATATTGCAGATAATAAGCAAAAAATTGCGGACAATAAAACTGCAATTGATAAAAATGCGGGTGACATTGCTACAAATAAAGGGGATATTGCTTCTAATAAAGCTAATATTGCTCAAAATACTACCGCTATCGCTCGTAAGATTTCCTTAGGTGGTAATAATGGCTCTACCGATGAAAAATCCTTGAGCACAGGTGATGTGAAATTTAACGTAAAAGGTGAGAATGGTCTTACTACGGTTGCCAATGGTGACGATGTGACTGTTAAACTCGATGATGCAACTAAAGGTAAAGTCGATAATGCAGCTGATCGAGACTTGAGCAACTTGACTCCTGACGGTAAGCAACAAGTTAAGGATTTAGCAGCATGGAATGTAGTTGCTAATAATGAGACTGCTGAAAAGGTTGAAGGTGGTAACACTGTTAAATTTATCGATGGTGATAATATTTCTATTACTCAAAATGGAAAAGACTTCACCGTTTCCACTAAGAAAGATGTAACTTTTGATACAGTAACCGCTAACCAAACCATTACAGCTCCAAAAGTGAAAGCGACAACTGGGGTTGAAACACCTCAAGTAACAGGCTTGACTAACACTACATGGGTTCCAGGTCAAACACAACCTGTATCTGGTCGTGCTGCCACAGAAGACCAATTGAAACAAGTTGATGATCAAGTAGCAGAAAATAAAGCCAATATTGCTGATAATACGGATAAGATTGGTAAAAATGCAAAGGCTATTGCGGATAACAAACAAAAAATAGCTGATAATAAAGCTGCAATTGATAGAAATGCTGCTGATATTGCTACTAATAAAGATAATATTGCGACGAATAAACAGAATATTGTTGATAACAAAGCGGCAATCACTAAAAATGCTGGCGATATTGCAATCAATAAAGCTAATATTGATAAAAATACAGAAGCCATTGCTCGCAAGATTTCTTTAGGTGGTAATACTGGGTCTACCGATGAGAAATCCTTGAGCACAGGTGATGTAAAATTCAATATTAAAGGTCAGAATGGTATTGTTACTGAAGCTAATGGCGAAGATGTAACTGTCAAATTAGATGATGCTACGGCTAATAAAATCAACAATGCAGCAAATACGGATTTGAGCAACTTAACAGATACTGGTAAACAACAAGTTAAAGATTTATCCGCATGGAATGTAGTAGCTAATGGTAATACTGCCGAAAAAGTTGAAGGTGGCAACACAGTTAAGTTTATCGATGGTGATAATATTTCCATTACTCAAAATGGTAAAGACTTCACAATTGCTACTAAACAAGACGTAACTTTCAATACTGTAAAAGCAAATCAAACAATTACTGCACCAAAAGTGAAAGCTACAGAAGGGGTAGAGACCCCTCAAGTGACTGGCTTGACTAATAAAGAATGGATTTCTGGTCAAACACAACCTGTAAGTGGTCGTGCAGCCACAGAAGATCAATTGAAACAAGTTGATAATCAAGTAGCAGAAAATAAAGCAAATATTGCTGACAATAAGGATAAAATCAT
>CAJZEE010000057.1 GCA_915066865.1 uncultured Veillonella sp. | reverse complement strand
AGGCCCGTTACAAAGCCCGCCGCAATAACCACCAATAGAGCATTAAAGCGTAGCATCAATCCGATGACCATCACTAAAATGCCTGATAAAATCAACATATGGACACATCCTTTCTTTAAATTATCCATAACCGCATATAACTGCAAAGATGCATTATATGTATATATTATATAACAAATAGTAATAATCTTGCATAAGAAAAAGCCTTGTATCTAATTTTTAGTGAATGACAACGATCAACAACCGCACCCGCAAATCACTAAGATAGATTACAAGGCTTTTATTCAGTTAATTTAACTCTTTTTTGAATAATATAGTTGTATGCTGTTTTCCTCTAAAATGAACCTTATCATACGCCGTAAACCCAAAGGATTCATACATTTTAGGCAACCACGGATGCTCCTTAGCCGTTCCTAATGTAACAATATGTGTTTTAAACTGTTCTTTTAAAAGCTCCTCTGCATAGCCCAAGACTTCTCGTGCATATCCTTTGCCTTTGAAAGCTGGTGCCGTTACAAAATGAGCAATATGCGGATATTTATCCGGCGTTGAGTATTTCACCCAAGGCATACAAAACGTAATAGAACTAACTAATTGCCCATCAATATACAAGCCGTATACAGGATAATTTTCAATCCATTCCTTAGATTCCTCTTCCGTAAAATCAATAGCGTCGAAGCTTATGGGATAGTCTTTTATAGCTGCGTAACCGTCGATTAATACCTTATGATATTCTGCTGTGTCTGCTACTGTTAATTGTCTAAATTCCTTCATGGTCTTTCCCTCATATCTATATTTTATTCACAAACTACGTATATTAATTCATTTTATGAAAGTAATTATACACCTATATGTATTTATTTGCAATATATTTACATAAATATTATATGAAATCATAATATCTATAAAGGAAATCTTATATGCAATAATGTAATATATAGACCAACCCTCAACCATACTAAGTATCAAATAAATAAAAGGTCCAAATTCTCAACCGAAAGAGTGTTTGTATAAAAATAAGCAGAATACAATTTAAATTTCAGTCAATGATTTCATTCCGTCTAACCATAATTGACGAATTCCTATAAAATAAGCACAATACCACAAAAAAATTTAGACAAAAAAACAGGATGTATCAAAGATACATCCTGTTTTGAACTTTTACAAACTCTAGAAAAGTTAATTCTATTGATTATTGTATATACGGGAACCGTATACGTCACGTTCATTTTTAGGTTCGTTATTAACGCGAACACGTTCAGTTTTATGACGATCGTTATCATCACCAGAAATACGATCAACACGGAAGTGGTTAAGACGAATATTTTGTAATTCAGGACCGAATTCATTCAATGCACGTTTCATATTTTCGTCAATAGGAGCACCATTTTGAAGTGCACGGTACAACATGGTAGCGAATTCGTAACGAGTCATCTTAACATCGCCTTTGAATGTGCCATCAGGGTAGCCAACAAGAATACCATTACCAGCCAATTGGCTAATATATTGGTAAGCCCAGTGGTTGCGAGGAACGTCTGGGAATTCAGCAGTTTTGCTTGGATCAATTGCATGTGGAGTCAAGATTTGTAATAAGTTATTATATTTGTTTTCCATATCTTGAAGACGTGCGTTCAATTCAGCAATTTCACGACCCATAGCTACGCGGGAACGGGACTCAGGGGAACGTTTACCAAGACGGATGGATACACCTGCGTTCAGTTGAGTTTCGCCAGTACCTACAGTGCCACCAACGGAGAACATTGTATCTTCGTTAGGGCGGTAGAATGCGCCCAACGCAGCGGAGTTAGCATTATGGTAGTGACCATAACCAGCAGCAATTGTCCATTTGTCATCTGGATTGAAATCCAATGGATGCAATGCAGCCAATGCAGCGGAACCTGCACCTACTTTATTAACGCGTCTTTCAACAGTACCAACACGACTAGTCAAGTTCTTAATATTATTATTAATTTGGCCAGGTGTGGAATTGTTGATTTGTGTTTGTAAATCATTAGCTACGGAATATAATTGGCTACCGTTTACAGCATCTGTAGAAGTAGCGGAGATTTCTCCAGCCGCAACATTTTTAATTTGACGTTCAGCACCAGCTTTACCTACAGACACAGAACCATTAGCTGCAGAACCTACGCCAGCAAAGCCACCAAAGGTATGACCAGCGATGGTTGCACTACTTTGAGCTGTAGCTTCACTTGTAGTAGAACCTGTGCCTAATGCGATAGAGTTTAAATGTGTTGCATTTGCATGATCACCGATCGCCATAGCGTAGTCAGCTGTAGCACTCGCATCAGAACCAAATGCATTAGAACGCACGTTAGTTGCCTGTGCACCAGCGCCAAATGCTTGAGCATGATCACCAGATGCAAGGGCAGAGGAACCCATAGCAACAGAATGATTATTAGTTGCTTGTGCGCTAGAACCAATCGCATTAGATTTATAGCCAGATGCTAACGCTTCATAGCCAATAGCTTGTGAGCGAACTTCGGAAGCCTTTGCACGAGTACCAATAGCGGTAGACCATGTACGTTGTGCTTCAGCAGAATGACCAATAGCAATAGATTCATTCATCAACGCTTTGGAAGAATTCCCCATTGCTAATGCAGAGGTACCTGCTGCAGTATTGTTAACACCTATAGCGACAGAATTACTTTTCCAGTCACCAGTTCTCTTTGTAGCATCATCTGGCTCATTTTCATAATCACGATCACGGAAGTTTGCATCAGATTCTTTTACAGTATTACCACTACCATACGCAACTGCATTATTAGCACCTGTAACAACATTAGTGTTGTCCATTACAACAGAAGCAGCGTCTACTGGATTAACATTCGCACCAACAGCAGTGACAGCAGCCAATACAGCAAATGCTAATTTTTTGGAATGTTTCATTTCTCTCATCTTACACCCTCACTAAATTAAAAAATTATCCAAATTACAATACAATTTTTCATTCTCTCTATGTTCCGTCTCTCACCTCGGTCTGAACAGGCGCATATTCTAAATTAGCATAAAGAAATACCCCTAATCAGTTTAAGAAAAATTTATATTGTCGATTACTCGCATAGAATATCAAAGTTTTACGATATACACAACCCTTTTTTCTAACACAAATCAAATTAACAAGTTTCTATACCTATCAAAATCCGCTTTATTACTAGCTTTATGGGGAATTAAATTTTACTCATTATTTTCCCTTATGAGTTAAATTTTTCGCAACTTTGTAAACTTTTCTCATGTAACAAACTGTATAACTTATAAATAAATAACCACCTTATAAGTACGCAAAATATACCTTTTACCCTTATTATATCCCATTCACGCTTAATTCATGAATTATATGTGAATTAAACTATTTTGTATATTTAATCAACATCCTATCATTTTATTATAATTTTATATTTTTACAGAAACAGCATCTATCAATGCAAATCGGCGCCCGAAAAGATAATAACGAGAATATTATGAGAATAAACATGACAAATATGATTTATATTGGCCAATATTTTATGTATATGCTCAAAAAAAGAAAGCCCCTAATCTTCATGAAGATAGGGGCTTTATAACAAGAATCTTTCTTTATTAAATGTAATTATGCTAATAAGGCGCTTACAAGTGCTTCTGCTTTATTAAAATCAGATTCTTCTGGGTTCCAGTTGCATTTGATTTCAGGTTCTACTACAGAGAATCCATATTTAGTCAACTCTTCACGGAGTACCTTTGTAGATTCACCAGACCAACCATAGGTACCAAATACAGCGGCTTTTTTATTTTTGAATTTCAACTCACGCAAGAAGTCGAGCCAACCAGCTACGGAAGATAATACGCTATTACCTACTGTTGGAGACCCTACAGCAATAGCTTTAGACTTAAAGACTTCCGTCATGATGTCATTTTTATTGGTTTTACTAATATTGAAAATCTTAACACGTGTATCAGGTGACTGTTTCGCAATTTCTTCAGCAATCTTATGGGCCAATTTCTTAGTACCATCCCACATAGTGTCGTATACTATTGTGATTTGATCTTCTTGGTATGCTTGCGACCATTCATAGTATTTTTCTACGATTTGCATTGGATTTTCACGCCAAATCGCTCCATGACTCGTAGCGATGATATCGATTGGCAAATTAAGCTTTTGAATTTCTTCAACTTTAGCTTTTACCAATGGAGAGAATGGGTTCAAAATATTAGCGTAATATTTCATCGCTTCTTCCCATAGACGGCATTGATCGGCCTTATCCGCCCATAGTTCTTCTACGGCAAAATGCTGACCAAATGCATCGTTGGAGAACAAGATATTATCCCCTGTCATATAAGTCGCCATGGAATCAGGCCAGTGAAGCATGCGCATTTCTACGAATACCAAGGATTTATCGTTCCCGATATCTACGGAGTCACCAGTTTTAACAGTTTTGAAATTCCATTCAGGGTGATGATATTGACCAACCAAGGACTTAACTGCATTTTCGGTACAATAAATTGGCGTATTAGGTATTTTTTCCATCAACGCAGGCAAAGAACCACTATGATCTACTTCGCCGTGATTACATACGATGAAATCAATCGTATTCAAATCGATTTCAGATTCCAAATTATCAATGAACTCGGAGGAATGAGGTTTCCACACAGTATCGATGAGGACAGTCTTCTCCTCTTCAATCAAGTACGCATTTTGGCTAGAACCATTATTAATGCTGTAGTCAGAACCGTGGAATTCTTGCAATTCCCAGTCGATTTTGCCAACCCAAGAAACATTGTTTTTAATGTGCTTTCTCATAATAACCTCCATGTTCTGTGAAAGTTGATGTGCTTAACTCAGATTTTTTAATGAACCTATATAGAAACACGAATGATAGAAGCAACTTTCACCGATAATACCAAATATATGGCCAAATGTTATATCAATGGATACAACATAAATCGGTCATTAACTATAGTTTTATTATATCGATATCACACAATTAAGTCTGTACCTGTAGGTACAGTTTTGAGAATTATTATAAAAACCACTCATAGGTAATCACATGTTGTACATTAGTACACATCGATTTCCCATGAGTGGTTACGAGTATATGTAATTATATGATTATTTATTACCCGATTTAGATAGTCCAGGGATAGCTTTATAGATATATAATGCAATATATCCATCAACCAAGCTATGAACGATGGTACCGCCACCTACAAGAACAAATACAACGTAGATGAGATCAATGTTTGGCATCGTAGTGGTAGTATAGAACAATAGGCATGCTAGTACCTCACCAATAGCGTGAACGATAGCACAAGCAAGGTTAAACGCAACAAAGGATAGAGCCCCTGTTAATACGCCTGGATGATGTTTAATATAGTAAGCCCCCATCAAGGCAAAGATGATATGAGATGCAGCGCGCATAACGATAACAAGTGGGAACCCTGCTACAAAGAAGCCGAGCGTAGAACCTATCACGACACAAGCTGCCATCTTTCTAGATAAGAACATAGCTAAGAATATAGGAACATGACTCGCCAATGTATACGATGCCGGTGGAATCACAACTTTCAAAGGCATCACAATAGGAATCATAATGGCTAATGCCATCAATAAAGCAGTAATGGTTAAATTTCGATACATCGAAGAATTCATAAAGGCCTCCTTAAAGAATATCTTGCCATACATCTACCAATATAGCACTCTGATATATGAAGAGCAACTACACATACCGCTAGGCGTCCTACAAAAAAGAGAGGGCCTTACAACCCTCTCTTATTTAATTAGACAAATATATTATAATATCTGTATTTTAACACTTATGATACGATTTTGAAAATGACGTAACTCACGTTAATAAATTTGAGGAATCTTAATTCATTGCTTTTATAAACGTTCGATTACAGCTTGCGCCATTTCTGTGGTACCAACTCGTTTTAAGCCTTCGCGGTAGATGTCTCCTGTACGATACCCATCAACAAGCACTTGTTCAACAGCATTTTCAATAGCATCAGCCACTTGAGGTAAATCAAGGGAATGACGGCACATCATAGCTGCAGACAAGATTGTGCCCAATGGGTTCGCCAAATTTTGACCCATGATGTCTGGTGCAGAGCCGTGAATTGGCTCGTACAATGCAGTACCAGTACCCATGGATGCAGATGGTAAAAGCCCGATAGAACCAGAGATAACAGCGCCTTCGTCTGACAAGATATCGCCAAATAAGTTCGTTGTAACGATAACATCAAATTGTGCAGGATTTACAACGAGTTGCATCGCTGTGTTATCTACATAGAAGTAATCTGTTGCAATATCTGGATTAGCAGCCGCTTTCTCTTGCGCGATTTTACGCCACAAGCGAGAAGAAGCCAATACATTTGCTTTATCTACGGATACGACCTTTTTGTTACGTTTACGAGCCGTTTCCATAGCGATATCCATGATGCGCTCTACTTCGTAACGGCTGTATGTTTCTTTATCCCAAGCAAACTCGTTAGCACCTTCACCTTGTGCCTCTTCCCGTTCACCAAAGTAAATACCACCAGTCAACTCACGAACGATGACGAAATCTACATCTTGTACGAGCTCCCTTTTAAGTGGAGAATACTCTTGCAAAGATGGATAGATTTTCACAGGGCGCAAGTTACAGAACAAACCAAGCTCCTTACGAAGACCTAAGATTGCTTTTTCAGGACGGATAGAAGGATCTACATTATCCCATTTGGGACCGCCAACAGCACCAAGCAATACAGCATCAGCATTTTTACAAGCCTCAATAGTATCCTCAGTCAAAGGCACACCGTATGCATCAATAGACGCACCGCCCGCTTTCTTATCAATCCAATTAACCTTTACACCGGCTTTCTCAAAAGCCACATCACACACAGCCTTCGCTGCTGCAATAATCTCAGTACCGATACCATCACCAGGAATCAATACGATATTCTTTTCGCTCATATTACCTCTCCATATAACAAATGCTTACTTGCGGTTTTTCGCAAAGTTCACAAGACCGCCTGCTGCCGCAATGTCTTGAATGAATTGTGGCAATTCAGTGCCTTGGTATTGTTCGTTTTTCGTCAAGTTGTACACGATACCTTTAGACAAGTCTACACCGATTGCATCGCCTGCATCGATACGATCAACTTGTTCACCGATTTCCACAACTGGTAAACCGATGTTGATAGCATTACGGAAGAAGATACGTGCAAAGGAGTGTGCTATGATAACAGGCACACCTTTAGCTTTAATAACGCCCGGTGCATGTTCACGAGAAGAACCACAACCAAAGTTTTTGCCCGCTACCATGATTTCGCCGGCTTTCACATTAGGAGCGAATGTAGTATCAATATCTTCCATCGCATGTTCAGCCAATTCGTTCCAATCAGCAATCGCCAAGTAACGAGCTGGAATGATTACGTCTGTATCTACATCGTCGCCGTAGCGCCAGATTTTCTTGCTTTCAAAATCCATATTAAACCTCCTCAGGGCCTGCAATGCGGCCTAATACAGCACTTGCTGCCGCCACGTAAGGGCTTGCCAAATATACCTCAGAATCAACGTGACCCATACGACCACGGAAGTTACGGTTTGTTGTGGAAACTGTGCGTTCCCCTGCAGCCATGATACCCATGTAACCGCCTAGACAAGGACCACATGTTGGCGTGGACACAGCGCAATCAGCTTGAATGAAGATGTCTAACAAACCATCTTTCATAGCTTGGTCGTATACATCTTGGGACCCAGGGATTACGATACAACGAACGAATGGAGCCACCTTGCGACCTTTGAAGATTTCCGCAGCTGCTACCAAGTCTTCGTAACGGCCATTTGTACAGGATCCAATGATAACTTGGTCAATCTTGATATCTTTGTCAATTTCGTTGATGTAATGCGTGTTGGATGGCAAATGAGGGAATGCTACCACTGGTTGCAATTTGGACAAGTCGATGGTAATTGTTTGAGCATATACCGCATCAGCATCTGGAGCAATTGGCTCAACAGGACGATTCACACGACCTTCGATGTATTCTTCAGTAATTGCATCGTAAGGAAATACGCCACATTTACCGCCCGCTTCGATAGCCATGTTGCAGATGGTAAGACGGTCAGCCATAGTCATGTGTTGTACGCCTTCGCCGGCGAATTCAAGGGCCATGTAACGAGCGCCGTCTACACCGATTTGGCCGATTAAATCGAGGATTACGTCCTTACCAGTTACCCATTTGTTAGGTTTGCCGATAAGTTCAACTTTAATAGTTTCAGGTACTTTGAACCAAGTTTTACCTTCTGCCATAGCAACGCCCGCATCAGTGGAGCCTACGCCTGTGGAGAACGCATTCACCGCACCATAGGTACAAGTGTGGGAGTCAGCACCGATGATCATTTCGCCAGGACCGATAAGACCTTTTTCTGGCAAAATAACGTGTTCAATGCCCATTCTACCTACTTCAAAGTAGTTCGTAATGCCATGTTCGCGTACGAAGTCGCGCATTACTTTAGCTTGAGTAGCGGATTGAATATCTTTATTTGGTGTGAAATGATCAGGCACCAAGTAGATTTTATGACGATCAAATACAGGTTTGCCAATCTTCAAAAACTCTTTACGAGCTGGTGGGAATGTGATGTCGTTCATCAATACCGCATCCAACTGACATTCGATGATTTGGCCTGGCTTAACGACATCAAGACCCGCGTGGCGAGCCATATTCTTTTCAGTAATGGTCATACCCATATTATTCTTCCTCCTGTTGTTCTAGCTCCATAGCTAGGAATACGGAATTCACCGCATTGATATATGCATTCACACTTGATTTAACGATATCGGTGCTGATACCACGACCATGGTACAAGCGACCGTTGTATTCTACCTTGAGGGTCGCTTCCCCAAGGGCATCTTTACCGGCTGTGATAGCACGGATTTGGTAGTCTTTTAAGCTAATTGGCAAGCCAACGACACGTTCAACTGCTTTAAGGGATGCGTCTACTGGACCATCACCTACGGCAGCATCGGCTTTTTCACCTTCTGGGGTCATAAGGCGAACGTCAGCATATGCGTAGCCTTTTTCACCTAATTTGTAGTATTGAGCCACGAGCTCGAATGCTTTTTTGTGATGTAAGTTATCTACTACAAGAGCGATAATGTCATCATCGTATACTTGTTTTTTGCGGTCTGCCAATTCTTTGAATTTACCAAAGAGATCATTGATTTTCTCTTCTGTGAAAGATTGGAATCCAAGTTTTGCCAAATGATCGGCAAAGGCATGACGGCCAGAGTGTTTACCTAATACGAGATCTGTTTTTTCAGCACCTACGGACTCAGGCGTCATGATTTCATACGTTTCAGGGTTGCTCATCATACCATGTTGGTGAATACCAGACTCATGAGCAAAGGCGTTAGAACCTACGATTGGTTTGTTTGGAGGAACTACAACACCTGTTAAACGGCTTACTAATTTAGACAATTTAGTAAATTGTTTTGTATCGATGTTCACTTCAAGATCGCCGAAGTAATCATGGCGTGTTTTAAGAGCCATTACCACTTCTTCAATCGCTACATTACCAGCCCGTTCGCCTAGGCCATTAATTGTGCCTTCTACTTGGCGTGCACCTGCTTTAATAGCAGCTAACGTATTTGCATTAGCAAGACCTAAATCATCATGACAGTGAACGGAGATAATTGCATTTTCAATGCCTGGTGTATGTTCTTTAATATAGCGGATTTTATCACCGAACTCATTAGGGTTCATGTAACCTACTGTATCTGGTACATTAATAATTGTTGCACCACCAGCAATGGCAACACCAAATACTTGGCATGCGAAATCTAAATCAGAGCGTGCCGCATCTTCACCAGAGAACTCGATTTCATCAACCTTACCTTTTGCATATGCCAATACGGATTTAACCTTATCCAATACCTCTTGGCGAGTCATTTTTAATTTATATTCCATATGAAGTTCGGAAATAGCAATGAATACATGTAAACGGCTACGTTCCGCATCTTTCAACGCATCAATCGCTTTTTGTACGTCCTTTTCATTAGCACGAGCCAACGCACAAATTGTTGCACCTTTGACTTCGCGTGCAATCGTTTGTACCGCTTCAAAATCTCCAGGGGATGCCGCCGGGAAACCGGCCTCAATAACGTCAATGCCGAGACGTACTAGGCCTTTCGCAATTTCAATTTTTTCAGGAGTTTGTAAAGATACACCTGGTGTTTGTTCCCCATCACGAAGGGTTGTATCAAAGAAATATACGCGATTCTGTTCCATAATAGCCACCTTTTCTATCCTCATAAAACATAACACTTTATTATATCTATCCATAGTGAAAGTTTGTAAAATCGCCAATGTCGACACCATATATAATCTGTGACTTACTAGACTTTCACAAATAAAAAAGCCCCTCAGAACAACTGTCGTTGCTCAAAGGGGCGTTATATTCATAACACGGTACCACCCTAATTGGGACTCGTTTCGGGTATAACGGAACCACCGTCAATGACTACTGCTGTATTCGCCATCAAAGCTCACGGGAGAGTGTCAGCGTACAACCTCTATTGCCTCGCACCAGCCGGCAACTCTCTGAAAGCAGGATTTGTAAACCTTTATACCCGTTCATCGCTTGATTTAAGATATAAAAGTATTATACGGCATTCTATAGAACTGTGTCAACAGGATGGACATGTGAGTTTTGTGAAAGCACAGTTTTATCGTTACAATTTGACATTCCCCATGATTTCACGCATACTGAAAATAGGCAGTACCAATGATTGGAGGAATTATTATGAGTGGTTCAAGCAAATTCTTCTTTATTGTATCGGGTATTGTAAGCATTATCCTGGGGATATTCTTACTATTAAACCCCGTTATTAATCTCATGGCTTTTGCCTGGCTTTTTTCTATTATCTTTTTCGTCAATGCGGTCAGCTCCATTATAAATTATTTTATGTTACCGGCTGAATTACGTAGCGGCTGGTATCTCATCAGCGGCATTATCAATGCTCTATTCGGTATCTTTCTCGTATGCGGCGGATTTGCATTCCTACCGTTAGTATTCCCGATCACAATCGGCATCTGGATGGTATTTGAAGCCATCTTTATTTTCATTAAATCAAGAAAGTCCGACAGCATGGTATCACTCATGGGACGTAATGCAAAATGGCTTGCACTAATTCTTTTACTATTAGGCCTATTACTTATATTCGAGCCGATCGCTTTTGGTGAAGCATTTATCTATTGCATCGCTTTCGGCTTCTTATTTGACGGGATTTATTCCATCGGTGAGGCTTTCAGAAAATAAAATAACAATACACTGTTAGATTGACCATGTACTGCCAAAGCAGCTGTCATAAATTACGATGTCTATTTCGTATTTGTGACAGCTATTTTATTTGAAAATATCTATCCAAAAGCATACCTCTAGGCAATCAATCTTAAAAGCGTATCCACTCTAAATTCACAAAATTTTTTAGAATTCGTTTATCCACTTTTACAACTTGATTAGTAAGCTCTATTCGATTATTAACAAATGAAATATCTGTATACCATCCCTTTAAACTAGCATACACTTCATTCTCTAAATCAATAATGATGGATTCTATGGGATTCCATGTTTTGCATCTTACAGACTCTACCATAACCATACTACCTATGAAAGTAACATCTCTACCATAAATCCAAAATGGCAATACTTTGCCCTTTATAGAAATAGAATATATAGCATCTCCATGAGGCGGTTCCGTTTCATATTTCGTGTGTATTTGGTACCTTTCCATAATTTCATTACTACCATTTTCTATATATGATAGCTTTGAAATCTTGTAATTTTCTGCTTTCATTAGTTTATCTCCACTATCTAAAAAAATCCCCCAGAGCTACAACTCTGAGGGACTTCGTAGTTAATTGCACAACTATCAATTGGCTATCTAGAATATACTACACTTAAAGTATTTTTTCAATATTCTACACGCTTAATCATTTCTCTAGCTCGCTCAACAGAAACTGGCTCATTAAACAAAAACACGTGATTCTGTCCCTCATATTCCCAAGATGCCAAATACACAGCATCATCCACCATTCGATAGGTTACCGTCATCCCATTTACAACATCTGTTTTTTGAGGTAAGTAATCCTTATAATCGCCTGCGATATTACCTGATAGAGTCGATACACGATACTTAATATATTTCGGCATATCATCTACACGATCAAAATATCTCCCTTTTAAAAGCTCATGATAGGCATGCACGACTTGTAATACATCGTGATCCACAATAGATACATGTACAGGACATAATCCCCCTAATCCACTTGGCAAATGCGGTTTAAAGTTCAAATGCTGTTTAGCCTCATATAGAGTATCAAACACCTCTAGCGATTGACCTTTACGAGTGCTTCTATAATCCTCATCAGTCATAGTGCAACTTCCAAGTCTATCTGGACAAGGAAACTCATTTCGATCACCATAAGGCTGATTATAAATAGAATTACCATTAAGACGGAACCGCATCAAGTCATCTGCGGATGCAACATTGATGGAACCTATGAAAGCTAATGCAGACAATGCACACACAATCTTTTTCATGATACATTCCCCTGTAAACAAACTACATTTATTAAGTAAATTATATCACTTAAAATTCTAATATTTTTATATTCTTATATTTATAAGGATTTTCTCTACAGAAAAAGAAAAGCATTTTGATTGCAAAATGCAATCATTTGATTGCGAATATAAATTATTTGCATTACAATATAAGTAACAGGAGGTGATACTATGGCTAAAACAGCCTCTATCAGTTTGCGTATCGAGCCAGCTGTAAAAGCACAATTAGAAGCATTATATGCTAGCTTTGGCATATCCGTAACTGATGCGATTAATATTTTTCTCCACACATCACTAATGGAAGGTGGATTTCCATTTCAACCTAAACAACCTCGTTATAATGCAGAAACAGAAGCTGCTATTCAAGAAACGAAAGATATATTAGCAGGAAAAGTAAAAGCAAAATCATATGCTAATGTAAAAGAAATGATTGAGGATTTAGGATTGGAGTAATCAGTTATGTTGAGATTAGTGCTTAGCAGTAAGTTCAAAAAGGACCTAAAGCGCTCCAAGAAACGCGGTAAAGATCTCAATAAACTCTATTCAATCATCACTAAATTACAGAATCAAACGCTATTAGATCCTAGTTATAAAGATCATCCATTAACAGGAAACTACGAAGGCTTTAGAGAATTACACATCGAGCCAGATTGGCTTCTAATTTATGCAATTAAAGATGATATGTTAGTATTATCTTTAACTCGCACAGGCAGTCACTCAGATTTATTCTAACCAAGTTAAAGAGGAATGCGAAAGCATTCCTCTATTCTATTTCCCCAAAAAATTTAAAACAGCTATCATCATAAATCTATCACATTTGATAGTATCTATCGTAAATTATTCTACTATTCAAAATTACTGTAGATGCTATAATGTACTCAACAAAAGGAACAGGTGCTCATATGATACTAAATGCACTTTTCCAAAACTATAGTTAGTAGTTTATAAAAGGAGATCATCATGACACATACACAATTAACACAACTCGTGCAAGCTTTATTAGATGCACCTACAAGCAACCCTACAGTAAAAGAATTTGCTCAATCTTGGATCAACGCAGAAGGCAAACCTGAGCAAGAAGAGCTTACAAAACAACTCGTACCATTAGCAGAGCAAAACATTGCACTCATCGATGAAACAATCGGCTTTGCAGGCTCTGAATTAGCTACACAAATCCTTGGCGAAGAAGGCGCAGCTAACCTATTACAACATGCTAAAGACATTAAAGCAAAAGGCGCTGAATTCTGCGACTGCCCTGGTTGCGTAGCTGCTAAAAATATAATTGATTTGAAAGCGAAAATTGAATAAACCTATATATTTCAAATTAACTATTAAGTGGTTACCGACGTATTGCTGGCAACCACTTTTTTATCATATTAAATAAGCATATGTAACTAATCTATACTGGACTCACTATTAGAAGAATTACAACTAAGCCAAGTCTCATATGGTAACAAAATATTCTGACTTCTTATATAAGTTATTGCAATCGCTTTACCAACACTCGTAAGTACTGCTTTAGATAGATATGAGTTATCCCATAATTTAATTATTTCTCTAAAACAGGGCTCTGTATTAAGTAATTCATTCATATCATTTGGATCATTAGAAATTCCAACACCAAAACATACCTCCATATAAGGTTCAAACGTAGCAAAAGCGGGATGCATAAACGCATTAGTTGGAGTAATACATCTACTATAAGCTAAATGATCAAATACGATTTCAGTATTAGTATTAGTACATTTTTTTATAAACTCTAAAACAATGTTAAAATAATC
>CAJZEE010000056.1 GCA_915066865.1 uncultured Veillonella sp. | reverse complement strand
TACTGACCCCCAGTTTAACTGGGGGTTTAGTCATGCCTATTCGGCGTACAATAAAAATAACCGTAAGGGCTGAAACCCTTACGGCTATTACGTTTCTTTGGTGATCCAGGAGGGATTCGAACCCCCGACCCACGGCTTAGAAGGCCGTTGCTCTATCCAACTGAGCTACTGAACCATGTGGATTACCTATATATGGAATTATCTATTATAGTATAAATTATGTACTATGTATCGTCAACTACACCATATCTTTGTATACCCTAAAAAAGGCAAAAAAAAATGGAGCGGGTGAAGGGAATCGAACCCTCGCGACCAGCTTGGAAGGCTGGGGCTCTACCATTGAGCTACACCCGCAAATAAAAAATGGTCGGAGCAGCAGGATTCGAACCTGCGACCCCCTGGTCCCAAGCCAGGTGCGCTACCAAACTGCGCTATGCCCCGTCATTAATTACTTTGCTATTATAGCAAACCCGGTAGTTGATGTCAACCACTACTCTTGCTGAGTTCTTACTCTCTCGAGTATCGCTCTGCAACGAAAATTATTATATCATTGATAGAAACTAGTGACAAGTACTTTTTTACAACTTAATTAATTTTTTTACTTATACATTAATACATTCTTTAATATATATGTATCCTTACTTCTATTATCCTATACGCCTACGCCTCTATATCATTTTAATCTATAGATTATTCGCCCTAATAGTATAAAGCCAATCATATACTTAATCGAGCATATAAAAACATGCACCCCTTTCGAGGTGCATGTTGTATTGTTCTATAGTTATATAATATTTTAAAATGCTAGTAAAGCAAATAAACTAACCTTCGTAGCTACCATCTTCTACTGCTTGAGGATTTTTAGCAATACCTTGTTTTACAGCAACTTCAGCAACTGCTTTAGCAACAGCTGGAGCTACGCGAGGATCGAATACGGATGGCATAACATTTTCTTCATTCAATTCGCTATCAGGAATCAAGTGAGCCAAAGCGTCAGCAGCAGCTAATTTCATTTCGTCAGTGATTTGAGATGCACGAACGTCGATAGCGCCGCGGAATACGCCAGGGAATACTGCTACGTTGTTGATTTGGTTAGGAGCATCGGAGCGACCTGTACCAGCAACGCGGATACCAGCAGCTTTCATATCAGCATATGTAGCTTCTGGGTTAGGGTTAGCCATTGCAAATACGATTGCATCGTCAGCCAAGTTTTCCAAAATTTCTTTTGTGAAAGCACCTGCTGCAGATACACCAAGAAGAATGTCGGCGCCTTTAGCATTTTCAGCCAAGTTGCCATGTTTTTCTTCAAGTTTAAGCAAATCAATCAATTCAGCTTGCAAAGAGTCAAGTCGTTTGTAGTCTTTGTGCAATACGCCAGAGGATACCAACAATGTGATATCACGAGCACCTGCAAGGTACAATAAGCGAGCAATGTTTGCACCAGCAGCACCAGCACCGTTTACAACGATTTTAGCAGTAGCTAAATCTTTTTTAACTAAACGAAGAGCACCTTTTACACCAGCTAAACATGCAATTGCAGTACCGTGTTGGTCATCATGAAATACAGGAATTTCCAATTCTTCTTTCAAACGATTTTCAACTTCATAGCATTTAGGAGAGGAAATATCTTCTAAATTAATACCAGCAAAGTTTTTTTGCAACAATTTTACTGTGTTGATCAATGTATCAGCATCTTTTGTATCTACAACCAATGGAATGCAGTCTACATCGCCGAATTTTTTGAATAATAAGGATTTACCTTCCATTACAGGCAAAGCCGCAGCAGCGCCGATATCGCCAAGACCAAGTACACGAGTACCGTCGGATACTACGGCAACCATGTTGGAACGGCAAGTTAACTCGAAGGATTCTGCTTCATTATCTTTAATACGCAAGCATGGTTCTGCTACACCTGGTGTGTAAGCTACAGATAAATCATGAGCGTCTTTTAATTCATATTTTGTTCCTACAGTAAGGAAACCTTTTAATTCACGTTTCTTTTGTACAGCTAATTCACGTACGTCCATAACTATTCTCCTTTGTGGATACACTCGAACTCTTTAGAGTCGGTAATTTATACCTTTAACTAATTGTATTATACATAATGCAATATAATAATTCAAGTTTTTTCGATATAGTTTTTTGAACTTTTTAAAAATAACTATCATTAAGATCCCCTAGTAATAAAGATTAAGCTCCAGTAGCAATAAAGTAAATTATAAAAAAGTAGATAAACCATATAAGGCTTATCTACTTCAAGTCTATCTTCATATTATACGCTAAAAGCTGTCACAACAATGCCATAAAAGCTGTCTTTAAGCTTTTACAGATGGCAAATTGCGTCCATAGAAGATTTCCATCATTTCTTGTTTTAATTGATGTTTAATTTGCTTGATTTCACGATCGCTCAACTCAGACTCAGTGATGCCAAAGAGATAATTATCTAAATCAAATTCTTTTAACATCATCTTTGTATGAAAAATATTTTCTTGATATACATTTACATCAATCATGTTGTACATATTGCGAGTTTTCGCACTGATGTAGTTTTGAATAGAATTGATGCGATGATCGATATAAATTTTCTTACCAGATACGTCACGAGTAAAACCACGTACATGATAATCTAAGGTAAGAATATCAGAGTCAAAACTTTGAATTAAATAATTAAGTGCATTAAGCGGAGAAATTTGACCGCAAGTAGATACTTCAATATCTGCACGGAATGTGCTAATCCCTTTATGAGGATGGCTTTCAGGGTACGTATGTACAGTAAGGTGAGATTTGTCTAGATGCATAACTACATCTTCTTTTTCAATTTCCTCTTCAGAAATCAAAATCGTAACAGACGCGCCTTGTGGATCGTAATCTTGTTTCGCTACGTTAAGGATGTTAGCGCCGATAATACGGCTTACTTCCGTCAAAATAGCTGTTAAACGATCCGCATTGTATACTTCATCAATGTACTGAATGTATTGTTTTTTCTCTTCTTCCGTACGAGTATAACAAATATCATAAATATTAAAACTCAATGTCTTGGTGAGATTATTAAAACCATATAACTTCATTTTAGGCTTTGCTTTAACTGGTGTATCCATGATATGTCATAACCCTTTCCATGCATAGACTTACTATTCCTTTTGAAAGTTTCGCAAACGAAGCTTTCACCATATAACTAAACAATATCTTGTTTGTACACAAACTCTACATCAAACTGTCCATTATCGTAGGTAACGATGGCAAAGGTACCACCGGAGCGATCACGAGCCAAAGAAATACTGCCAGGATTTACAAATACCGCATCACGGACACGAACCTCACCATGATGATGGCTATGACCGGACACTATGAGTCGCGCACCCATGTCAGTTCCTAACTCAATCAGTTTTTGTATTCGATTATAATATGATACCTCATGACCATGAGTCATGTAAATATAGGTATCTTCAAGAGGAATCAATTGCTCTCGTGGTTCAAGCGGTTGCACACGATCGTTATTGCCACGCACCGCATAAACAGGAATATCCGTATGTTCCTGCATATAGCGTGCATCATCGCCAAAATCACCAGCATGAAGCCACATATCGATATCTTGATCGGCAGTAGCCTCCAATACGAGGTCGATATCCTCTAGATACCCATGAGTATCACTTAAAATGCCAATTCGTTTCATTGTATTTAATCTCTAATGCCACTATATTATATATTTATATGAACTATAACATATAGTTCAAAAATATCAAAGCTTGTTAATCAATTCACGTAATGCACGGCCACGATGACTAATCGTTTCCTTCTCTTCTATACTAAGCTCTGCCATCGTCTTTTTAAACTCAGGCACATAGAAGTACGGATCATAGCCAAAGCCATTTTCCCCTTTTGGCTCATCTTGAACGAGTCCATCGCAATAGCCTTCAGCCGTCACTTCTCGACCATCAGGATATACAAGTGCTAAAGCGCATACATAATGACCTGTACGGTTACTTTTCCCTTGTAGTTCACGAATTAACTTCTCGTTGTTTGCATTGTCATCACCATGGCGACCTGCATAACGCGCAGAATATACACCTGGTGCACCATTAAGGACATCAACCGTAATGCCAGAGTCATCAGCAAGACATGGGCGATTCGTAGCCTTTGCATAGTAGCGAGCCTTCAACAAAGCATTTTCCATAAAGGTTGTACCAGTTTCCTCAGGCTCCTCAACGGAAATCACAGCTTTTACAGGTACGCAATCGATAGACAAATGAGAGAATGCCTCTGAAAACTCACGAATTTTTCCTTTATTGCCTGTAGCAAGTACGATTTGTTCCATATTACACCTCTGGCTCTGTTGGATATACCTTACCAACTTTATCTGCTGTACTACCTAATGCTTCTCGTTGTTTTGCCATGAGCTCATCAATAGCAGCTTCTGCTAGATCAAGTAAAACATTGAGTTCATCACGGTTAAAGGTACCGTGTTCGCCTGTACCTTGTACTTCAACCATATTGCCAGAACCTGTACGAACTACATTCATATCTACGATGGCGGCACTATCCTCTTCATAGCAAAGGTCCGTAATAGGACCTTCTGGACCAATACCTACAGAGATGGCTGCACAAAAATCAGTAATTGGGAATTTTCCTGCTCCACCAAAGGTGAAGTCCACTGCATCAACGAGGGCTACAAAAGCACCTGTAATAGATGCTGTACGCGTGCCGCCATCGGCTTGAATTACATCGCAGTCGATAGTAATAGAGCGTTCACCTAAAGCTTCAAGGTCTACGACAGCGCGCAAAGCACGGCCAATAAGACGTTGAATTTCTACGGTACGACCAGTTTGTTTCCCCTTAGAGGCCTCACGACTCACGCGAGTTTGCGTAGAACGTGGCAATAAGGAATATTCCGCAGTTACCCAGCCTTGTCCAGAACCTTTTAGCCAGCGCGGCACAGAATCCTCAACAGTGGCCGTACAGATAACCTTAGTCTTACCACACTCAATGAGTACAGAACCTTCTGCATACTCTGTAAAATTCCGTGTTATTTTAATAGGTCGCAATTGACCCGCTGTTCTATTATCGCTGCGCATAGGAGCCTCACCATTCTAAAAGTAAATATTAGAACGCCCCTTACACAAAGGGGCGTTATTTCTTATATTATATCATAATTTTTCTATTTTTCAGCATTACTAATCATATTATAATTTACGATTCTAACATGATAACTCACCTTATTATTTACGGAGATTAACATCATAGTTCATATTGTCCGTCACCGAGTGGGTCTACCACAACGTAACGGCTAGCTCCCCCTTCTGTTTTAGCTCGTTTTGCTTCTACAATAGCATCTTGACGCGTCCCTTCATTGGCTTGCCAAGGGATGAACATAGCATATACGCTTTGCGGCCCATACGGTCCATATTGTCCTCGTGAAAGCACGCTATGCCAGCCTACTTTGTTTTCATACATGCGCACCTTTTCAAGTCGCTCCTCTTGTACACCTGTTTCATCGTAGTACACATTGTAATGATTAGACCAAATATCACCTAAAATAGTACGTTCGTCTTCCGCTATACGATGACGGTTAGCCCATTGTATCTTCCACTTAGCGATTAAATCATCTATGTAACTAGTTACATTTTGACTCTGTTTGTATTTAACAGGATCAAAGGCAGGTTCTACGACTTTGCTGTAATCAAGGCCTGCCATGGATAAAATGATACCCGTATTTACATATGGCAACGCTTCTTGTACGGAATAGCCTCCTTCAAGTACAGCTATATCTGCTTGTAACAAATCGACTAATTCTGCATAACCCTTCGCAGTTACCTGCATATTAGCCAACGGATCACTAAAGTGATTATCTTGTCCTGCCGAGTTAATGACGATATCTGGATTAAACTCTTCAAGAATAGGCAATACCAGCTCACGCATGACCTTCATCAAGCCTTCGTCACCTGTGCCCGGAGGCAGCGGAATATCTATATTACCACCGATAGCCTGAGGACCTCCAAATTCATCCATAAAACCTGTTCCTGGATAGAGGGTTCGTCCATCTTGGTGAAAGCTAATGTATAAGGTATCTGGATCGTGGTAAAACACATCTTGAGTGCCATCACCGTGATGTACATCAGTATCTACTACGGCAACGCGTTTGAGTCCATAGGTTTGGCGCATGTGTTGAATCATAACGGCTTCAATATTAATCGTACAGAAGCCACGAATACCATGAACCATAGCCATTGCGTGGTGACCTGGTGGTCTTACTAACGCAAAAGCACGGTCTACTTCACCGCGCATGACTGCATCAGCTGCCGCAATAGCACCTCCAGCAGATACACGATGGGCTTCAGTCACCCAAGACTCTAAATCTGGAGCACCAACGTGAACTCGCTCTATTGTATCCCAATCAGCTACTATGGGATTATATTCTCTAATATTGGGTATATCTAATAAACCTTCCTCTACGATTTGATCGCGCGTATAAAGTAAACGCTCTTGTCGTTCAGGATGTGTTTCAGAAATTTTCCAATCAAAAGCAGGGAAAAAGACAAGGCCTAAACTGTGATGATATTTAGCTTTATCAATAGTAGAGCTCGTAGCCTCATCCTGTTTAGTATTCATATTTAGAATACCATGACGCTCTCGATAGGATAGTCCTTTATTCCACATAGTGTTTCACCCCCGCCGCCAGTTGTACTTTCACAGTAATTAAACGCTCCATAGATTGCCAGCCCTCTACTACAGGGAAATCCTCAATGCTAATGACCTCTATCTCTTGCGCCATATCTAAACCTAAACGTAAAGCCTCTTCACTAAGAGTTTCTTTTGCTCGTTCCACAACTTGTTCCGCTCGTTTCAAAGTACAGTTTTGTTGTTTAATACCTAATTCAGGAATGACTAGCAACCGACGTTTTGTGTCTACATGAACAGTGAGTTCGATGGTAGATAAAGCTAGTGCAGCGCCTATAGCATTTGCTACAGCAGCATTCTCAGGAATCGTAACAGGTAACTCTAGATACTCCCCGATACTCGGGCCTAAACTTGGAGCTGTGCCCCCTACTACAACGATATGTTCAGGCACAAATACATCAGGATTTACAATATCTGCTACCACATAAATAGGACGCTTATTCTCAGCCTTTACGACATCGTTAATGCCATGCTGAATTGTGTGTAACGCCTTGTCTACAACGAGCTGTGCCATATCAGTTGCAGTTTTAATACTAGCTAGTTCATGGCTTACAAATGGATTGATGCTAGCTAGAGAATGATTGACAACTTGTTCATCCTCACGGTTCATAGTAGCCTGTAAAGTATCCGCCAAAGCTTGTAAAGCTTGTGTTGCCAGATTAAAATCACCATAGTTTGCATGACCAAGCACGATGAGTGCGTCCCCTAATGTAGGTTCCACACCACCAAGAGCCACCGGTGGTCCCACTCGTTCAGGACCTACCGTAAGGTCACCATCTTTAAAACGAACTACGGATTCCCCACCAATACCGACGGAAGTAACAGCAAAGGATCTCACCGCACTTGGATATTCACGTATGGACACGCCACTTTTTGTCATCAACGGTTTACCATATTTCCAAAGAGAGATATCTGTTGTGGTACCACCAATATCTAGAGCGACTGTATGCTCCTTTTCAATAGAACTGAGGGCAGACAGTCCAAGAACGGTAGCAGCAGGTCCCGTAAAAACCGTCTCTACAGGGCGGCTCAACATATGCTCCATAGGTAGAGAACCACCATCGGCCTTCAAAATATGAAGCGGTGCCGTGATATGACGTATATTAAGGGCCTCTTCGACATTTTTCTTGAACACCGTAAATACGGGTGTTACGGCACTATTAAAATAAGCGCTAATCGTACGACGAGGGAAATTTAAAGAACCGCTTAACATACTGCCATTAGAAATCGTAGCATATGTATCTTTCAACGCCTCTCCTATAGATAGTTCTTCTTGTGGATTACGAACTCCGAATTTCGCAGATATAGCCGCCAAATCAGTACCACTTCGAGATTGAACCATACGGGATATATCACGCACCTCATTAGAAGGCGTTCGCTCTACAACGATACCTCTATGATCTGTATAACCTTGAAGATATATAGGGCTCACAGGAAAAATATCATCAACGTTTCGCCCAGGTCCTGTTACTACATAAAGGTCTACAGGCTGCTCCTTTCCTTCTACAATGGTATTAGTCACAACTGTAGTAGACAAGGTAACTTGATTTATAAGCGAGGTATCACAGTTTTGAAGAACTGCATCAAGAGCCTCTCCAATACCATGCATTAAATTATCCTTTGTGGTCCGCTTTTTAGCAGATGCAATCACGCGATAACCATCAATGATAACCGCATCGGTGAAAGTACCACCCACGTCTAAACCTAATAACATATAACCTCCTTTTAGTATTAATAAAGAATCCATACAAACTCAAAACAGAGTAAAGAAAACTCCATTTAAGCTAGCATATACTCTCTATTTGAACTAATATACAATCCCTATTCACCCCTGCGTATAGTTCGTATTCAGTCTCATTATATATAAAAAAACTGTACCCATCTCTATGTGATGAGTACAGCCTTCTGTTATTTACCAGATACAGATGCGTAATTTTTGATGATAACAATCGGAGTCATTTGGCTATCATTACCAAATGGATTATCAATCAATAATTGTGCAATTTTTTTTGCGTCAATGCCGCGACTTGTGCCTAGAATAGCAGAACGTTTCAAGTCATTAACGTCAGCTACAACGGCACCGTAACAACCTGTGCGAGATACAATTTTCTCAGCCACTTTATCTGGATCTTTTGGCCCAAATACAATGTGCTTATCAAATGGAGGCATAGTCCCTGTTACATCATCTGTTAAGGATGCAGCACGAGCAATTGCATAGAATACACCAGGTTTACGGAAAATTTTAGCAATAGCGCCTAAAATAAAAGCACCTAATACCTTCCATTTACCATCCAAATTCATAGCCGACTGCATACCATAAATAGATGCCATGGAGCCATCTGGATGGATAAAACGATTAATTAAACGAGCTTGCCAGCACACATTTAGCTCTTCAGGACGTGTAAAACGACCTTGCGTAATAGCTACTACAGATTCAGCAACGCATACGATATCTTCAGGTCCAATATTATGTCCGCCAAATTCAACGATAGCATCAACGATGTCATCATTATCTGTAAGAATACGTGTTGGCACACATACTAACTCTAATTCTGCCATTGTTATGCCTCCTTATTGAACCATTGCTGCGTGAACTTCTTCAGCAGTCAAACGAATACGCTGTTTATCGATATGAAAGTCTGTCCGACCTACGATTTGATAGTAAATGTCGATATCCATATAAGGGAAGCCCTTAATATCTTCTCGAATATTGCCAGTTTTACCTGTTAACGTAACATATACACGAATTGTACCACCTTTACGTGGTTTGATAATTATAGCTTCAAAGTATCCATCTTGACGCGGACGATTAATATCCATAGCCCAAGCATTTACTTTAACTGCATCAAAATGTTCTTCTGGCAATAATGGACGTGGGAATAAGTCCATAATAGTACCCAATTGACGACCTTTATTGACAAATGGTATGTCGCAAAACAAGGTAATGGACTCAAAATTACGATCAGATACTTGGAAGTTCGTTGCCCGTTTCGCTAATAAGACAATATTTTCATTACCTTGTTTCAACACAAACAAACGGAATAATAAGTACAGAGCTGCAACAGCCACAATAATAGCTATTACTGCACTGAGGATGTTATAAAACCACATAGGGTATCTCCTTTATAATGTAATATGTTCAATGGTACGACGGCTTGTATCAAGGAAGGATGCACTCAACGTATCACCAAGTTCGACATCCTTTGTAAAATACAATGTCACAGTGCCTACAGTATCTTGAGGATTGAAAAGATTTTTACTCTCTAGTTTGTGACGAACCAATTCACTTGTTTCAAAAGCAGGATCAATGAACTGAATGCGACACGATGTTAGTTCCTCTAGTAAAGGTTGTACAAATGGAAAATGAGTACAGCCCAAAACAACAACCTCAATTTCTCGAGATAATAAAGGTTCTAAATAATCCTTGCATACTTCACGAACAAAGTAATCATCTAAATGACCTTGTTCAATAAGCCCCGCCAACTCTGGACAAGGTTGTTCCCAAACAAAAACCTCGTGATCAACTTCTAAAGCCACATGCTTATGAATATGACTATTTACAGTGGCCACGGTCGCCATAATACCGATAGTCTTGCTTTTACTTTTATTAATAGCTGTTTTTACACCTTGTGATACACCAATAACTGGCACAGATACAAGTTCACGTACCGCATCAAGAGCCACAACGGTGAAGGTGTTACAAGCAATCACCATCAACTTAACAGGCTGCTTTTCTAGCGTCTCCGCAATACGGCACGCTAAATAAGTGATTTCATCATCACTGCGATTACCTACAGGATTATTCGCATTATCACCGATATAGATAAAATCTTCGTTAGGAAATTGTTCTTGTAATACCTTTAACACAGATAGTCCGCCTACACCAGAGTCAAATACACCGATAGGCAATTGTTGTACATTACTCATGCGGCATCTCCTCAACAGCTGCTAACATAGGCAGGTAAAAAGTATCGTCTAATCGCACAATTTTTCCTGTTAATTTTGACATAAAGGCATTCTTAGTTTCTCCCGTGGCAAGTATTGCACCATCACTAGCACGGCGCATGCGATAGCGAAACACCATTTGAGCCCTCGTCATCTTAACCAAATACGTTTCGATGTGAAGTTCATCATCGAAATTCGCAGGTTCTTTATAATTGCAAGATACATTCATGATGGGAAATACAATATCCTCATTCATCATATCCCACAAAGTGACACCGATCTTACGAAGGAATTCAATGCGCGCCATTTCAAACCATCTAAAATGATTACTATGGTGAGCAATCCCCATCATATCAGTTTCATAAAATCGTACTTTTACTGAAGCAATATGCATAAATTCTGTCCTTTTTAAATAGTATACAATTTTTATTCTATATCTATTACTTTAGTGTGTCAAATAAATAAAGGCAGTTCAATCACTGTGGATCAAACTGCCTAAAATGGTAAAAGTTAGCGACTGCTACCAAATGGAAAGAATTTTTTTGCCTCTTCTTGATGACTCGTTTTGATATAACGATTCGCAATCTTAAAGGCTAATCCGAGTACTGCCACATCATCTACCCAACCTAATACGGCAATCGTATCCGGTACAATATCAATAGGTAATACCAAATATCCTAAGGCACCTGCAATGACCGCTTTTACATATTTGGGAGTGTCCTTGTCACGAAAACAAAGGAACAAGGTTACTGCTTGTTGTACAAAGGCAAGTTTCTTACCATATCGACCAAGAAACCCTAAAAATCTTGATTCGCTAAAATACTTACCATATTTAATAATCTTAAATGGATTCATAGTAATAATAATCCTTCAGCGTTTATTTACGCAAACCGCCAATTTTATCTTTCGCTGTGTTAACAGTGTTTGCAGCAACATCTTTTGCTGTCTCTACAGCATCAGAAGCTTTAGTTTTTGCAGTTTCTACTGCTACCTGTGCAGAAGCTTTTGCCACTTCTACACCACCTTTTGCGAATTCTTTAGCTACTTCAATACCTTCTTTAGCAGAATCAAGTTTTTCTTTCGCTGCATCAGAAACCTTTGCTACAACTTCTGCTGCGTTATCATGAATTTGGTATTTTGTTTCATTATTCCATTTATTGATGGCAGGTGTTACTTTTTCTTCGTAAACTTGCTTTAAAGATTCTTTAGCAAGACCTGTTTCGTTAGCAATCCCAGCCCATACGTCACGTTGACCTTGAGTGAAAGGAATACTAGCACTTGCATCACGAACGATTTCAGAAGCAATAGCTTTACCATTTTCAAGGAATTCAGCAACCATCGGTTTGTAACGTTCGATATCAGAAGGCATACCATCTTGAATCCAAATATTTGCAATTTTACCAATAGCATAAGTTAAACCGATAGCTACAGGAACGCGAACAGCTTTAATTGGAATTAGAAGGGATACTGCAGCTGTACCTACAGCTGTGCTAAGACCACCTACTAAACCAACTACAGCACCAGCTTGCAATTCTACGTCATAAAGATGAGCAATGCGAGTTACCATGTACGTAGCATTGGCGCACAAAGCGACACTGCTGAATTTAGAGGATAATGCCAATGCTGCCGCACGACCCGCCCCCCAGAAAATAAATTGTTCAACTTGATAGTCACGATCTTGAGATCCATCCATAAGTGGCTCAAGTGTTACGCCATTATATTCTGCCATAAGTATTCTCCTTTGTTGTGAACCAACTATAGGTCTTATTATTAGTATTATTATACCATTCTATTGATAGAAGTGAAATGAATTTTTCTAATTATCTATATTTAACAGCTTCTAATATTTTCTATATTACCAACTTGTAAGTCCACCATCGATTGTCCATGCTGCACCTGTCACAAAAGAAGCCTTATTACTCAACAAAAATACAATTACTTCGCCAATTTCATGGGGCTTAGCAATGCGACCTAGTGGGTAATGTTGGCCCATTTCAGCCTTTGCAGCTGCCGCATCTTGATTGGCATTAGCAATCTGTTTGTCCACTAATGATGTATCTACATCACCAGGACACACACAGTTTACACGAACACTGTGAGGTGCCATTTCAAGGGATAGAGATTTTGTAAAGCTCACTACAGCCCCCTTTGATGCACCATATACAGAACACGCTACATTACCTTGTAAACCTGCATCACTAGCAATTGTTACAATACTGCCCTTTGATGATCGTAAATAGGGAAGCGCCGCTTGACATAAGAATACAGTACCTTTTACATTAGTCCCAAACATTTCATCAAAAGCTGCCTCTGTAACATCAGCTAGCAACTCTTCTTCATAGTAGCCTGCAGCTGTTACAAGAGCAGACACCCTACCAAACAAATCTACTGTTTCTTTTACAATTCGCTGACAATCCTCAATTTTAGATACATCACCTTGAATATATTGTACCTTAGATGAATAACGACGTAGCTTAGTTTTAGCCTTTTGACCAACTTTTTCATTTCGACCATTGATGACTACACACCAACCTTCTTTGAGTAAAAGCTTTGCCGTAGCAAATCCAATACCCGATGTACCACCACTGATCAATGCCACCTGTACATCACTTTTATGAGGCATACCTTGCCCTCCTATAAAGTTGAAACATAGTCATAGACTAATTTCAACAACATAACTGTCGTTACCGACAAGAATACAACTCGCACCAAAGATGAGCCTTTTGCAATGGCGAGGTGCGATCCTACATAAGCGCCAATAATTTGACCCACTCCTGCAGCCAGACCATACATAATATTGACGTGCCCTAAATATAAAAATACCAATAAAGACGCCAAATTACTAGTAAAATTCAATACTTTTGCATTAGCAGAAGCATGCAGGAAATCAAAACCAGTAAAGATAAAGCCCATAATCAAAAATGTACCTGTACCAGGGCCTATAAAGCCATCATATATACCGATGCCAAGAGCAAAAGCCATGCAAATATATAGCGCTTTCCCTGCTACCTGAGATGTACGATTGATTTCACCCCAGTCTTTTTTGAACACCACAAAAAGTGTTACACAAACAAGTAATATGATGATAATAGGCTTTACATACAGTGGAGGTAAAGAAACAACCGCCAATGTACCAAGCATAGAACCCACAAAGGTAAAAGGCAATAATTTGCGCACTAGGGAAAAATCAACCATGTGATTTCTCAAAAACGTAATAGATGCACTACCAGCACCAAATATACTAGATAATTTATTACTGCCCAGAGCCATACTAGGCGGAAGATTTGTTAGTAACATAGCAGGTACAGAAATGAGTCCACCGCCGCCCACAATGGAGTCTACAAAGCCAGCAAACGCGCCAGCTACGGCAAGTAAAATGAGGATAAGGATATCAAATGGTAACTCTGTTACCGAAATGAGCCACTCCATAATAAACCTCCTACAGATAGCACATCAACGGTCGCCAAAGGCCACCGTTGTCATGCTAGTTTATTTTATTTTGCGCCTAGACGATCGAGAGCCAATGTATAACCATCCGCGCCATATACTAAACAGCGCTTTACACGACTAATCGTAGCCGTACTCGCACCTGTTTCTTCTACGATTTTCTCATAGCTGTCCCCTGCACGAAGCATTTTTGCTACTTGTAAGCGTTGAGATAATGCTTTTAATTCGTTAATCGTACAGATATCTTCAAAAAATGCATAGCATTCCTCTGTATTTTCAAGTGTCAAAATGGCGGTGAACAATTCGTCATTTTGTTGACTTCTCAATTTTTCATTGATGCTCATAGGATCCTCCTACTTCTTATTCATCGCTTTAGACCAAGCATCACCAATCATTTGTACAACTTGTACCAATACAATCAAGATGATGATTGTAGCGATCATAATATCAGCTTGAAAACGT
>CAJZEE010000055.1 GCA_915066865.1 uncultured Veillonella sp. | reverse complement strand
ATTATAACTAAAAAATAATTTTAATTTTGTTACCAAAGATACTGAAATTAAATCTCAATTAAATTATAATAAAATTAAGGGAAGGATATTTTTTAGTTATATCAATTGGGTTTTGATAAAACTGTTTAAATCTACTTTTTATTTACTTTTACTATTATATAGCTATTAAGGAGTGATTTCTATGAGTAAGACTTTCACAAAAAATATCCCGGTAAACGAAATTTTGCATTTAGGTGAGCACCTAGAGTATAAAGAGGGGCAAGTGATTAGTATTACAATTGCTCAAAATGAGCGACTCAGCATTACACTATTTGCGCTGCCTAAGGGGGAAGAAATCTCTACGCATGTAACAGTAGGCGATGCGATTGTGCAAATCCTCGATGGAGAAGCGCATATCGTTGTTGGTGATACGGAGCATAATGTGAAGACTGGTGAAACCTTGATTATGCCATCGGAAGTACCTCATAGCCTAGATGCAAGAGAAAGCTTTAAGATGCTGTTGACCGTAGTTAAATAAATATATCATAATAAATGCATCCCTTGGATTAGGAAGGGATGCATTTTTATATGCTTTGAAAAATGAAACCGTTAAGATGTGCCTCATAATTAGTTGTACTCGGGAGAATGCTAGATGGATTACTTTCATTATACCTATAAACACAATCATATAGATTTCAATAGTGATATATACAAGGTTAGTACATATCATTACAACTGGCATAGTGGTGTAGAAATCTTGATTTTGCTAAAAGGCAGAATCGATATGAGTTGTAATAGTGAGGTTTTCACAATGGAACCGCTTGATACAATTATCATTTCACCTCAAGTAGGTCATGCTACGTTGGCGTTGGAAGAAGATACGACAGCTCTTGTTATTCATGTCGGAAAGGATTTCTTTCAGCAGTTTGATCCTAACTTTGGAATGTATCAATTTGTATTACGTTCTGATGAAAGTAATCGGTACAACTCTTTCTTTACCACATTGCGTCATCATGCGGCTATGATGATGTTATTGATGGTGAATGGTGAAAGTCCTACTAATCGATTAGATGTGGAGTATCATTATTTATCTTTAGTTAGCGATATATATAAAGAAATTAATAAGGTTAAATCTATTCATGTACATACAAAGCCTGTCGATATAACAGTAGCCACCTTCGATAAAATGATTGCTTATATAGATGAGAATTATCAGCAAAAAATTGAATTAGAAAATCTTGCAAAGATAGGTGGCTATAATGTGAACTATACATCACAATTTTTTAAACGCCAATTAGGTGTCTCCTTCCTTGAATATGTATTACGATTAAGATTGAGGGAGGCTACAGTTCGTTTAGTTAATTCTAATGATGCAGTTGCACATATTGCAAGTAGCTGTGGTTTTGCGGATATTAAAGCTTTTAATGTAGCTTTTAAAAAACATTTCCATACCACGCCATCTGAATATCGTAAGCAAGCAAACGAAATAGGACGTAAAACAAAATTACATGATTGGAAGGAAATTATATCAACACAAGAACAGGATATTATAGAGATACTACAATCTTGTTTACCATATCAAGATGATTCTACTAATAAGATTAGATTAGAAGTGGCTAATCAAAAGTTAAATGACGTTAGAGAACAACTTGAGATGGTTGTAAAAAAATTACAAGATTAACTGGTATTGTTATATACCATTGTAACTGATTATAGTTGCATATTTTTGAGATTAAATTTGAGCGGATATACAATCATTAGGTTTAGGTGATTTTGTATATTTGTTAATCCTATTAAAATATATGGTGAAAGAGCACTACGATCCGATGGTAGTGCTCTTTTTTTGTACAATCATATAGGTGAAATTGTATTTTTTTAATGGGTTAAAAGAGAATAATTAAGGAAATTTTGTATGTGTTTAACAGACTTTTACCATTGAAAATGAACTTGTAAATTGGATAGTTATATCCTAAAAAAAGAGTACAATGAAATCATCGAAAGGAGCTAAGGTTTCGAAACATAAATAATCACGTCTTAAATAATGAAGTCCATTTGGAGGTTTACGATGAGTACGAAGGAACAACAAGTACAAGAAATGACAAATAAGATAGCTAATTTCATTTCTTATATGGCAAAGGTATTGCCTGATGATGTACAAGAAAAAATTCATGAATTGGCACAGGATGAAAAAAATCCTATGGCCAAATCTATTTATGAAACAATGCAACACAATATGGATTTAGCAGCTCAGCTTAATCGTCCTTCTTGTCAAGATACTGGTGTATTACAATTTTGGGTAAAGGTTGGATCTAATTATCCCTTACTAGGAGAATTAGAAGATATTCTAAGAGAAGCAACTTATAAGGCTACACAAGAGGCTCCATTACGATTGAACTGTGTAGAAACTTTTGATGAGTTTAATACTGGTAAAAATATTGGCCTCACTGCACCTTATATTCACTGGGATATCATTCCTGGTCGCGATGATGTAGAAATCTTCCCTTATATGGCTGGTGGCGGTTGTTCCTTGCCAGGATCCGGTAAAACATTGATGCCAGGCGAAGGCTATGAAGGTGTTGCTAAGTTTGTTCTTGATTTGATGACAAGCTATGGCTTGAATGCGTGTCCTCCACTATTGGTAGGTGTAGGGATTGCTACAACTATTGATACCGCTGCGGGATTATCTAAAAAGGCATTAATGCGTCCTGTATCTTCAAAAGCACCTAATGAAAAAGCGGCTTACATGGAACAATTATTAGAGGATGGCATAAATAAAATTGGTATTGGACCTCAAGGTATGGGTGGGGATAAAACTGTATTAGGTGTGAATATTGAACATGGTACACGTCATCCATCTGTTATTTCTTGTGCTGTTAGTGTAGGTTGTTGGAATCATCGCCGCGGCGTTCTCGTCTTTGACAAGGATGGTAATTGCACAGTTAAATCTCATAAAGGAGTGACATTATAATGGCTAAGAAAATATTAACTACACCAATTCAAAAATCTGATTTAGAAGGCATTAAGTCAGGTGATGTGATTTATTTGACTGGGCATATTACAACTAGTCGTGATATGGGCCATCGTCGTGTGGTAGAAGAAGGTAAAACGCTACCAGTTGATGTTAAAGATGGGGCTATACTTCATGCAGGACCAATTATTCGCACTATAAGCGATAATGAATTTGAAGTTGTATCTGTAGGTCCTACTACATCTATGCGTATGGAAAAATTCGAATATGAATTTGTTAAAAAGACGGGGGTACGTCTCATTGTAGGTAAAGGCGGTATGGGTCCTGAAACAGCACGTGCCTGCAAAGATTTTGGTGCACTACACTGTGTATTCCCTGCAGGCAATGCCGTACTTGCAGCTACAGAAGTCGAAAAAGTAGAATCTGCTAATTGGCGTGAATTAGGTATGTGTGAGACTTTGTGGACTTTTAAGGTTAAAGAATTTGGTCCGCTCATCGTATCTATTGATGCAGACGGTAATAACTACTTTGAAAATAAAAAAGTAGAATACAATGCGAAGAAAGAAGAAGTGTTAGAAGAGATTTATAAACACGTAAGCTTCATTAAATAATCTCATTGTGAGCTTAACTTAATAGGGGGATTATACGGATTTTGTACAATCCTCCTTTTTTGTACCCTTTTTTAGGTATATTACACGTATTGGGAGGTATATATGGATACGAGTGTAATGATAACTCTTGGCTTCTTGGTATTTGCCATCGTCATGTTTGCGTGGGAGAAAATCCCTTTGTCTATTACCGCTATGGTTGTAGCAGTAGGCCTACACTTAAGTGGGGTATTATCCGCTAAAGAAGCGTTCGCAGGTTTTGTGGATCCAAACGTCTTACTATTTATGGGCATGTTTGTAATTGGTGAAGCTTTCTTTGCAACAGGTGTCGCTGTAGGTGTAGGTAATGTAGTTCATAAGTTTGCTAAAACTGAAACATCCTTGCTCGTTGCAGTTATGATGATTACAGGTGTTTTATCTGGCTTCTTATCTAATACTGGTACAGCTGCTGTACTGATTCCTGTAATTATCGGTATTTGTAAAAAGAGTGGTTTTAAACAAACTAAGTTATTGATGCCTCTCGTATTTGCGGCAGCCATGGGTGGTAATATCTCACTTATCGGTGCTCCTGGTAACATGATTGCTCAAGCAGGATTACAACAAGCAGGCTTAGGTTCTTTTAATTTCTTTGATTATGGTTTAGTAGGCTTACCAATCCTTATCGTAGGTACTATATTCTATGCTACAATTGGTAAACGTTTCTTACCAGATGCTCCAAGCCACCAACCAGATGGTGCTTTTGAAGGTAATGATGATTATAGTCATGTGCCATCTTGGAAGAAATGGACTGCTGCGATTATATTGATTCTGACAGTCGTTGCTATGATTTTTGAAAAACAATTAGGTGTAAAACTTTATGTAAGTGCTTGGATAGGTGCGCTTGTTTTAGTAGCTACTAATGTTATTAGCGAAACGGCAGCTGTTAAATCTATCGACATGAAAACAATTATGCTATTTGCTGGTTCTATGGCTCTCGGTGATGCAATGGTAAAAACTGGTACTGGTAGTGTAATTGCTGACATTATTGTTAATAGTCTTGGAGCAAGCCCATCTCCAATCGTTGTGTTAGTAGTAATCTTTGTGCTTGGTGTGTTTATGACAAACTTTATGTCTAATACAGCTACTTGTGCTTTACTAGTTCCAATCGGTCTTAGCCTAGCTTCTCAACTTGGCTTCGATCCTAAAGCAGTTCTTGCAGCTATCGTAATTGCAAGCTCCTTGGCATATGCAACACCAATTGGTATGCCTGCCAACACTATGGTATACAACATAGCTGGCTATAGCTTCATGGATTATGTGAAAGCTGGTTTACCACTTATCGTTGTATCTAGTATCGTAGCACTTATTTTACTTCCAATCCTATTCCCATTCTAATAAGATAAGTATTTGGTATATATTGAAAGCCCTGATGTATATTTACGTCAGGGCCTTTTCTTGCTTACCTGCATATATTGTGCTTGTTTTGTTATATATTAGATAGATTACTAAATTTGTTAGACATAAGTATTAGACATTAGAGAAACTTTCACATATAATAGAGTAATGTAAGTGTACAAATATACATTCACAGTAGACATATATTACAAAACGTATACGTCTATCTAATAGTTGTTATATAGGTTTATGTGGCCATGGTGCCGAGGAGGCTTTATGTTAAGCGATATTGAGATTGCCCAACAGAATAGAATGGAAAAGATTCAGGTTATTGCCAATAAATGTGGGTTAACACCTGATGACATTGAACAATATGGTCATTATAAAGCTAAAATTTCTTTTGATGCTATTCGTCGTTTAGAATCTAAACCAGATGGCAAATTGGTGCTAGTCACAGCGATTACGCCAACACCAGCAGGGGAAGGTAAGTCTACAACGAGCATTGGTCTCGTACAAGGCTTACAAAAAATCGGTAAAAATGCAATTGCTACATTACGTGAGCCATCCTTAGGACCTGTTTTTGGGATTAAAGGTGGTGCAGCAGGTGGCGGTTATGCTCAAGTTGTACCTATGGATGACATCAATCTTCATTTTACAGGTGATATGCATGCTATTACAGCGGCTAACAATTTATTATCCGCTATGATCGATAACCATATCCATCAAGGAAATGAATTGCAAATCGATTTGCGTCAATTATCATGGACTCGTGTTCTAGATATGAATGACCGTGCTCTTCGCAATGTGACAGTTGCACTCGGTGGTAAAGTATGTGGGTTCCCTAGAGAAGATCACTTCATGATTACTGTAGCTTCTGAAATCATGGCTATTCTTTGCTTAGCTAAGGACTTAGAAGATTTGAAAGCACGGTTTGGTCGCATCGTTATCGGTTGTAACTTAGCAGGTGATCCTATTTATGTTCATCAACTTGGATGCCAAGGTGCGATGGCACTTCTTATGAAAGATGCTATTAAACCAAATCTTGTACAAACATTAGAACATACACCGGCTATCGTTCACGGCGGTCCATTTGCAAATATTGCTCATGGTTGTAACTCCATTGTAGCTACAAAACTAGGACTTAAACTTGGTGATATCGTAGTTACTGAAGCCGGCTTTGGCGCTGACTTGGGTGCTGAAAAGTTCCTTGATATTAAATGCCGATACGGCGATATTTTCCCTGATGCAATCGTCATCGTAGCTACATTACGAGCTCTTAAAATGCATGGTGGTGTACCAAAACAAGAGTTGAATACAGAAAATGTTGAAGCCGTGACTAAAGGTTTCAGCAACTTACAAAAAGCAATTGAAAACATGCGTTATTTCAATGTGCCTGTATTAGTGGCAATCAATAAATTTGCTAGCGATACAGATGCAGAAATTGCTGAGTTGACTCGCCTATGTGATGAGTTTGGCGTGCCTGTAGAGCTTAATGAATGTTGGGAAAAGGGTGGCGAAGGCGGCACTGATATGGCGAAAAAAGTTGTAGAGTTACTTGAAGGCCCTAAGCCAACACCTAAATTCGTATATGAGTTAGAAGATAGTTTAGAGGACAAAGTTAATAAAATCGTTAAAACTATTTATGGTGGCGATGGTGTTATCTTTACGGACAAAGCGAAAAAGCAAATTAAACAATTAGCAGATTGGGGCCTTGATCGTTTGCCTGTATGTATGGCGAAAACGCAATACTCCTTATCCGATAATCCAGCACTCTTAGGAGCTCCAACAGGCTTTACAATTACTGTATCCGATATTCGTGTTGCTAATGGGGCAGGCTTTATCGTGTGTCGTACAGGTGACGTAATGGTCATGCCGGGCCTTCCTAAACGTCCTGCTGCTCTTAATATGGATATCGAAGCAGACGGCACAATTAAAGGCTTGTTCTAATAGAAAGTGTTTTTACATGAGGCTATGTTATGAAATTAGTAGAACAACGAGTAATAGATTTTGTGGCTGCTACTGCCTCTAAAGCGCCAACGCCAGGTGGTGGTGCTATTGCGGCATTGACTGCCGCAACGGGGGCGGCTTTAGCAGAAATGGTAGCAAACCTTACATTTGGTAAAAAAGGTTATGAAGCGGTTCAGACCGAAATGGAGGAGCTTCAAGCTAAAGCAGAAGCGATTCGCAAGCGCATGCTCGAATTATCTCAAGCTGATGCAGATGTATTTAATATCTTTATGAACGCCTTAGGATTGCCAAAGAATACAGATGAAGAAAAGGCTGCGCGTACAGCTGCTATTCAACAAGCATACAAAGATGCTGCTATGGTACCTTTTGAAATTGGAGAATTAGCGAATCAAATATTTGATTTAGCAGAATTAGCCTCTCGTAAGGGGAATCAAAACCTTATTACAGATGGTATTATTGCGGCTATTAATGCGCGTGCTGCAGTGAAATCGGCTTTTTTGAATGTGCGTATTAATTTATCTGGTATTAAAGATGAAAGTTTTGTAGCAGAACTAACATCTAAGATGTATGCCATTGAAAAAGATCTTGATGTTAAAGAGTCGTCTATCATAGGGTTATATGAATAATAAGAGATTATAATATAAATCGAATAATATAACCGAGCAAACTATAAAAGTTCGGGAAATAATATAAAGAGAGCCTATTAATACATATAAAATAATAGACTCTCTTTTTTCTATTGTTATAATCCGAACGATAGTGTAAAATAAATGGGTGATATTTCGAGGCTTTATGTAGGAGACATTATGACAGATCAGAACCAAATAAATACAGTCGATAGTATGTTGCCCATACCACAGCTCTTTGCCTTTGGTTTACAGCATGTACTTGCCATGTATGCTGGAGCTGTTGCGGTACCGATTATCGTGGCACAGGCGATGAATTTACCTGTGGAGGACTTGATTCGTCTTATTACAGCAGACTTGTTTACTTGTGGCATTGCGACCTTAATTCAAACATTAGGCTTCGGTAATATAGGTGGGCGTATCCCTATGATCCAAGGTGTTACTTTTGCATCTGTCGGACCTATGACTATGATTGGGGCACAGCATGGTATGACTGCCATTTACGGTGCCATTATTGTAGCAGGTCTATTTACTTTTATAGTAGCTCCATTCTTTAGCCGTCTAATTCGACTGTTCCCCCCTGTTGTAACGGGAACAATAATTACTCTTATTGGGATTAATTTGATGCCAGTTGCCATTAATTGGATGGGGGGCGGTGTAGGAAATCCAGAATTTGGAAGTTATACGAACATAGGACTTGGATTTCTTACGTTTTTAATTGTTGTATTTGTATACAAGTTTGCTAAAGGTTTCTTAAGTAATCTTTCTGTATTAATCGGTTTGATCGCAGGCACAGCAATTGCCTTTGCAATGGGCGTTGCTAATTTTGACGAAGTTGGTCGTTCTCAATGGGTTGCTTTCATTGAACCATTCTATTTTGGTTTGCCAACATTTGACTGGGCTTCTGTACTATCTATGATTATCGTCATGCTCGTTGTCATGGTAGAGACTACAGGTGATAGTATTGCTATTGGTGAAATTGTGGATAAGCCAATAGGTCGAAAAGAATTGGCTTCTGTTATTCGTGCTGATGGTATTTCCACTTTAATAGGGGGAATTCTTAATAGTTTCCCATATACAGCTTTTGCTCAAAACGTAGGACTTATTGCGGTTACAGGTGTTAAAAGTCGCTTTGTAGTAGCTGCATCTGGAGTAATCTTAATTTTGTTAGGATTATTCCCTAAATTAGCTGCTATAGTTGCTAGCATTCCAAATGCAGTACTCGGTGGTGCTGGCATTGCTATGTTTGGCATGATTGTTGCCAGTGGTATTCGCTCTCTTGGTAAGGTTAGCTTTGATGGTAATCATAACTTGATGCTTGTGGCGATTAGTATTGGAGTGGCTATGATCCCTATTGCGGCGCCGAACTTTTATGCTAATTTCCCTGATTGGGCACAAATTATATTAAAATCTGGCATTACCTTTGGTAGTATTATGGCAATCTTGCTTAATTTATTACTAAATGGTGTTAATAAAGGTGACGAAATTAAAGAAATGGGTCGCCGATAATAATAACTAGATGAGAACTCTACCTCTTTCGGTAGAGTTTTTTTAGTGAATAAAATCACAGGAAAAACATTAGAATATTATGCTATAATATATAGATAATTGTAGAACTATTTTGTGATGCTTTCATAAAATAGAAATATTAATTTGTATTTACAATTAAGTGTTTATAAAAGTTATGTATATGGAATGTTCCCATAAGAAGGGAAGGGCTACGTGGCAGACGGAAAAATTATTGCTATCTCCATAAGTGAGAGAAAAGGGCAAAAAAAACATAATATTGAATCCGCCAATCTCATTGTTGATCATGGGATGGAGGGAGATGCTCATGCAGGAAATTGGCATCGCCAAATCAGCTTGCTTGGTATTGCGAGTATTGATCACATGAGGGCACAAGGTGCAGATGTCAAACCTGGTGATTTCGCTGAAAACATTACAGTAGAAGGCATGGTTCTTTATGAATTAGCTGTAGGGACTCACTTACAAGTAGGTGATGATGTGATTCTTGAAATTACTCAAATTGGCAAGGAATGTCATCAAGGTTGTGAAATTATGAAACAAGTTGGTTCCTGCATTATGCCTACACAAGGTATCTTTGGTAAGGTTCTTAAAACTGGTATGATTCATGTAGGTGATGAAGTATCTATTATTAAATAATTTCGTATTAGTAAATGAGGTGTGTTATGAAAGACGCATGGGGTCGTACAATTGAATATGTACGTCTGTCGTTGACAGATGCGTGTAATTTTTGTTGTCCCTACTGCCGACCTGCAGAAATTACTCCTCAAAGTCAAACACAACTATTATCTGTTGATGAATGGATGAATATATTAGGGGCCTTCCATCATATTGGTGTGAAGGCAGTACGCCTCACAGGCGGTGAGCCTTTGCTCTATCCACATATCGAAGAGTTACTAGGTCGTATTAAAGAAACAGGTTGGTTTGAAGATATTTCTATGACTACCAATGGTAGTTTATTAGCCTCACGAGCGCAACGGTTAAAAAAACTTGGCTTGAATCGTGTGAATATTAGTTTGGACTCTCTTGAAACTGAAGCTTTTGCCACCTGTGTTGGTAAAGCGGGACAGTTGGAGTCTGTCCTCGACGGTATACGTAGTGCTATTAATGCTAACTTTAAATCCGTTAAGATTAATACGGTTTTATCTCGTTATTGGTCCGATGATGAAGTTAAATCTTTATTACAATATGTTGAAAAATGGCCTGTTGTTTGGCGATTTATTGAATACATGCCGTTCCAAGGTGATGCCTTTCATGGGCCTACCTTTGATGAATGGAAGGAACAATTAGAACGCGTTAGTGGCGGATCTCTCACAGAGGTTCATTCTGTTTATGGCTTTGGTCCAGCTACATATTTGGCATTACCTAGTGGTAAGGCTGTAGGCTTTATTTTTTCTATGTCTCATAGTTATTGTGATACATGCAATCGTGTGCGCCTTACATCTGATGGTCAAATGCGATTGTGCTTGTTGCGAGATGATGAGGCTGACCTTGTATCGCTCGTGCGCAATGGTGCCTCAGAAGAAGCTTTAGCCAAGCATATCGAACGTGCTTTGCAACGAAAACAAGAACGACATGATGGTATAGGCATGGAGCAACCAGAACGACCAATGTGGCGAATCGGAGGGTAGTATGGGATTTCTTGATTTTTTAAAGCCTAGATCAAAGGAGAATGTTGAATCATGCTGGCCTGGAGGCAAGATGCTTCAAGTCCATATAGAATACGATACACAAGAGTCTGTTTTTACCTATTTTGGTCGTTATGGTTTACAGTTTAGCGTTCCTAAGTCTAATTTGACGAATGTTATTGTAAAAGAAGTAAGTCGCACTCATAGTGTGCTTCAACTATATAGTGGTGAAAACTGCGTAGGGACTAGTGATCTACTCCCTACTGAGGCCTGTAATATTATGAAGGATTGGATATTACAATATTAATAATATGAATGTTGATATTTTATAGGAGTGTAATAAATTTTCTTTACATTCCTATAAAATAAGCATATAATTATTCATGTCATGGACCACTAGCTCAGCTGGCAGAGCACCTGACTCTTAATCAGGGTGTCCAGGGTTCGAACCCCTGGTGGTCCACCAGAGTAAAGAACTCACATTTTGTGTGAGTTCTTTTTTTGTGTAAATAATTTTCTTTTAGCTTTTTACATATCTTTTTAGCCTTTATATAGTTATTTACATGGTTAAAATACGTTGTGGTTTAATCCTATTTTTCTCAAACGAGTAGTCATTGATTTAATTAAGTTTATAAACTTTGACATTAATATTAATAGAATACGACATTGATACAATATAATATATTTTATAGACAGTAAAATTATAATAGCTTATGATGGTTGTATAATAGTTTTTCTCATTAGGAGGTACCAAATGGCAGTAGATATTTCTAGAACACAAGATGTGTATAAAGATGCTGGCCAAAGTGTCAACTTCACTACTTTGTTATTAAATCGTAAAGATCCTGAGGCAGAACTTGAAGTGATTCAAGATATGGCAGATCGTATTCAAGCCATTAAACGTTCTGTTAGTATTCGTGCTAATGGTGAAGGATTGGGCATTGCTTTTGGCTTTAGCCGTAAAGCCTGGGGTTATTTGTTCCCTAATGCACCGGTACCAAAAGAGTTAGAAGATTTTCAAGGCATAAAAGGTGATAAACAAGACGTACCAGCTGTTGCAGCTGATTTATTCTTGCATGTTCGCTCCAATGATGAATCTGTTACTTATACTGTAGTGGATCAAATTATGGAGTTCTTACGTCCTATTACATCTGTGGTAGATGAAACTCATGGCTTCCACTACGAACAAGGTCGTGCGATTATTGATTTTGTTGATGGTACGGAAAACCCCGTTGGGCAAGAGGCTGTAGAGTGGGGCGTTATTGGTGATGAAGATCCTGAATTCACTAATGGCTCTTATGCATTTGCTCAAAAATATGAACATGATCTTGATGCATGGCGTGCGCTTCCTACAGAAATGCAAGAAAAATTCATTGGTCGTCGTAAATTTAGCGATATTGAATTAGAGGATGATGAAAAAGATCCGGCAGCTCACAATGTAGTGGCTCAAGATAATCGTGATGATGAAGAACACAAAATCGTTCGTATGAATGTGCCGTTTGCACAACCAGGCCAAGGTGTACGTGGTACATACTTTATTGGTTATGCTCGTTACTGGGATGTAACGAAAACAATGCTTACTAATATGTTTACTCAAAATGATAAGTTGTTAGACTATTCTAAACCGATTACAGGCATGTTGTTCTTCATTCCATCTCTTGATACATTAGATGCGATAGCAGAAGGTGAACTATAATCGATTTGAACTTATAGGTATTGCCAACTTTAATATTCCTAAAATAGGTCAAATAACAGGTTAATTAGATTCGTTAAATCTAAAATAATATATTATTCTATAGAAGCGCCCCTTTTAGGGCGCTTTTATGCTATAATGATTCTATTAAACTCGTAAAAATCCATTGTAGTTATGAATGAGGTATTCCATGAATTATACTAGCACTCGAGGTACCGTTGCGGTAAATGAAACATATGCATTGTTGCACGGTTTGGCAGAAGACGGTGGCCTATATGTACCATCTTTGTTTCCTACAAACTGCTTAACTTACAATGATGTAAAAGATAAAAACTATCAAGAGGTAGCAGCCGTTGTTTTAACGAAGTTGTTTCCATGCTTCTCTGAGGCTCATTTGAATGAAATGATTAATTCTGCTTATTGCGACGCTAATTTCAGTACTCGCGATATTGCACCATTACACTCTTTATTGGAAAAGGTTTCTGTATTGGAATTGTTCCATGGCCGCACACAAGCTTTCAAAGATATGGCATTATCCTTATTTCCATACCTTTTAGTAGCTGCTAAGGAGGCTGAGGGCGAGAAAAAAGAAGTACTTATCTTAACTGCTACCTCTGGTGATACTGGTAAAGCGGCTCTTGAAGGCTTCAAGGATGTACCGGGAACTCATATTCAAGTATTCTATCCAACTGATGGCGTTAGTCCTATGCAAGCGGAACAAATGCAAAAACAAGAAGGGGAGAATGTTAATGTTACGGCTATTCATGGTAACTTTGACGATGCTCAACAATTCTTGAAACGCCTCTTTGTTGATAAAGCAACTGCAGAAGAAGTTGCTGAAAAAGGTGTTATGTTTTCCAGTGCGAACTCCATCAACATCGGTCGTTTGGCACCGCAAGTAGTGTACTATGTAAATGCCTATGCTGAGCTCGTAGCACAAGGTGCTATCCATGAAGATGAAGCTTTCAACGTAGTTGTTCCAACAGGTAACTTCGGTAATATCTTGGCTGCTTACTATGCTAAAAAAATGGGGATTCCTATCGGCAAATTGATTTGTGCATCTAACCAAAACAACGTACTTACTGATTTCTTTGAAAATGGTACCTACGATATGAACCGCCCATTCTATACGACAATTTCTCCATCTATGGATATTCTTGAGTCCTCCAATTTTGAACGATTCTTATACTATATCTCTGGTGAAGACAGTGAACGTACAGCTAGTTGGATGAAAGATCTTAAAGCCACAGGTAAATTAACTGTTAACGAAGAAGAACTTAAACGCGTTAAGGCGAATTTCGCTGGTGCCTACGTAGATGATGAAGAAACAAAAGCAATCATTCAGCAAGTATACAATTCTTATGGTTATGTAATGGATCCTCATACGGCGGTTGCTATGGGGGCGTATATGAAGGAGTTGAAGAAGCATCCTGAAGATGGCGCTCGTCATACAGTGATTGCATCTACAGCACATCCGTTTAAATTCCCTACACCAATCTGTGAGGCATTGGATATCAAGGTAGGCGAGACTCCTTATGAAAGCTTAGATAATATTTCTGCTGTAACGGGTGTTGCCTTCCCTAAACAATTGGAAGCGTTGCAATCTAAACCATTGCGCTTTACAAAAGCAATCGACAAAGAGAATATGAAACAAGAAATCTTAGCCTTTGTAGATACATTCTCTAAATAATACAATGCCGCCTTTCATTAGAAAGGCGGCATATCTATATGTTTTTTATTGAGTAATCATTTTTTATTGATTAACCAATTAAATTCATTTTCTCATTAAATTAACATTCATCATATGATATGGAATTTTGTTAGTATGTATTGATGTATTCATTATTTATAGAAATATGGGTTTATAATTATATAGAGAAATATAATTATAGGAGGGGCTATGGCTAAAAAGGGCCTTATATATGCATTGTTATCCGCACTTTTATTTAGTACGATGAATGTATTTGTAAAACTGTTAGGGACAAATATTCCACCTGGGGAGATCGCTTTTGCCCGTGGGTTCTTTGGGACTGTTGCGGTGCTCATTATTATGTATGTGAAGGGCATCCGTTTTTCAAAAGAGGATAGAGGGCTCCTCGTCATGCGTGGCTTATACGGCGGTTTTGGTATGGTATGTAATTTCATAGCATTGGTACACATAAAATTATCTGATGCAACAATTCTATTTCAGACGACAGGAATATTTGTTTTTATCTTTAGTGCTCTGTTTCTGAAGGAATCGATACCTAAAGGGGCTGGCAAATGGCTTGGAGTCGCTTTTTTCGCTTGTC
>CAJZEE010000054.1 GCA_915066865.1 uncultured Veillonella sp. | reverse complement strand
ACTGACAGAAGATGAAAAATCGCCGGTTTATGGGCCCCCTCGCGATGACGCGCCGCCATAGATCCACTGGCATCTACCACGAAAAGTTGATATGCACCAATGCGCTTTTCACGGGCTTTTCGGCGATAATCCTGAGGTTTTATCACTATAGCTAATCCCTTACCGCCTTGATGCTTTAATTGCTGGGACTGAGTAGATAGTTTTTCTTGTTCCATTTTAGTAGCAGCCCGCAATCGTTGGTAGGGTGCTGCTGCACGCAATGTATCGACTAGCGCTAAGTCCTCTAGCGCATGTTCATCTTGGTAAGCTCGAATCATACGCCCTCTAGTGTCCTTTGTTTTGGTCATGAGGCGACGACCTGAGCCCTTGCGATACTGACGGTCTACTGTTTTAGAGGATTCTAGTTTCCATTGGAATAATTGGTTAGCTATACGGGCAACCGTATCGGGCAAACATAAAGAGGATAAGCGTTGTGAGTCGTCTCCACCTACGTTCATAGCCTCGGAATCACTGGATTCCTTCTGTGTAGCATCTAAGTCGTTAGATTGATTAGAACCATCAGCTTCACTTGAATCGTCTTGCTGAGAAGATGCATCTTCTGCACTATTCATAGCAGAATGACTATCCCCATCATTAGCATTTAAATCGTTAGGACTTGCTTCATTCCCCATAGAATCATTTTGGTCCGCTTCATATTGTGCATCTTCATCAGTTTGATCCGATGCATGTTCGGCCCTATTTTCTAGTTGATTTCTATCCGTTTTACTATTTCCATTCTCCCCTTGTGAAGGCTGTGATGTGGTTGTGTCATCACGCTTCATCCGATGAGGCAGTACATAAAGAGCGGCCCGCTCTGCATGAATGGGCTTACAGTAAGACCCCCCCTCAAGAAGAGCTAGTGATTTCATAACTTGAAGCAATATAAACTCTGCACCGTAACCTACAGTACGAGCTTGGAGTGCATAGGAAATGGCTAATGAAATCATTGCATCAGGAACGGCAATAGATGAAATCCGCTTATGATCGATTAAACTGACTACATCCTTAGATGAGTGCTCTTCTGTTGAAGGTAACACAGTATCTGCACAAGAAATTCCATCTCGAGTTTGTTGTAATACCGCTACCCTAGATTCCAATGAAGCTAGTTCCATAGATACGTGTACGTCTACGAGTTCCCATTCCGCATCAGTTAAGGCTCTATCCTCATGGTTTATGGTCATAATCAACAAGATTTGGCGGCGTTTTGCCTCTGTTAATAAGGCATGACGCACTTCTGGGGATACCACATGACCATCATCGATGAGCCAGCATCGCGTATTATCGTCATCTAATAGACTAGAGGACATAACCATCTTGCCTTGCTCGAGAGAGGCTTCAAAATCGATGCTTTCTTGAAGTTGTGAGCTATCTATATAAACCGGTATAACACGATAGGGAATATGCCATGTATTGAGGCACTGACGAACCATAAAACTTTTACCGACACCAGTTCCCCCAGAAATGACAATGCTATGTATCTGGTCGTTTACAAGGCCTATTTTGAGAGCCTCTTGTACAGATGTTTCCATAGCTAGCCCTCGATTACCGCAGATACTGCTGTATCGATGCGGTCTTCGTCGTGACCTTGTTCTTCAAAAGGCAATCTCCGCATGCGATGTTTTAACGTCAATCTTGCGGCCACCTTAATGTCGTCATCTATGATTTGTGAGCGACCGTGAAAGGCTGCATGAGCGCGAGCGGTGTGCATCATCGTAATGTCTGGGCGATGTCCATCAACGCCAATGCCGATACTGATGCTCGCTATCTTAAGGAGAATATCATCAGATGGAATAATAGTTGGCAATAATTTGCGAGCTTGTAGCAGGCGCTCATGTAATGCTCGCTCCGATTCCTCATAAGACGCTATAAACGCTTCTGGAGCATCGCCAAATGCAAGACGTCGCTTAATCACCTCCATCCGCTGTGCTGGATCCTGTTCACCATAGACCATGACGGACAACCCAAAGCGATCTAATAGCTGAGGTCTGAGGTCCCCCTCTTCAGGGTTCATAGTTCCGACGAGGATAAAACGAGACGGATGAGAATGGCTTACCCCTTCCCGTTCTACGGTGTTTACACCCATAGCGGCCACGTCTAGCAAAATATCTACAATGTGGTCATCTAATAGATTCACCTCATCTACATAGAGGATATTTTGATGTGCTGCGTGTAAAATCCCTGGTTCAAAGGCTTTTACCCCCTCTTGCAAGGCCTTTTCTAAATTAATAGACCCTACAACGCGGTCTTCCGTAGCATTTATAGGTAATTCTACTACGGTCATCGCATCAGCCCCTGTTTCCATGGGAGGTAACAGGCTCGGCAATGCACGTACAGCCGTAGACTTTGCAGTGCCCTTTTCGCCCTCAATTAACACACCGCCGATGGACGGATTGATAGCATTCAGCAAAAGGGCCAATTTCATTTCATCTTGACCAACAATAGCAGTAAATGGATATGACATAAGCCTAACCTCGCTAGGAATAGCAATACAAATATATCAAGATAAACAGGAAATTTACTGACCTATACATAGGCACTTATATGTCTATTTCAGTTGAGGGTCAATTGACATCTCTCCACTAGTCTCTGTTTGTTTATAATCCTCAATATCCGTAGTTCCTTTTGGGAACACAAAGATACGTTGTTGTTTGAAATATGGATCGTCGTAAACTGCTGCAGACAAGTGGAAGGCAGCTTTTAAATTATCTGCAGTGAGCACCTCTCGCGGCGTTCCTACATCAACGATGCGACCATCGCTTATCAAGACGAGCTTAGTGCAATATTTGGCAGCTAATTCTAAGTCATGAACGACGATTAAAATCGTTTTGCCTTCGTCACATAATCTGCGCCCCTCATGAAAGATATCGTCAGCATATACTAGATCGAGAGCAGCCGTCGGCTCATCTAGTAATAGGACCTCTGTTTGTTGTGCCAAAGCCTTTGCTAAGAATACCCGTTGTCGTTCACCACCACTCAAAGATTGTACAGAACGATTCCGCAAGTGATACACGCCTACCTCTTTCATAGCCTGTTCAACGATAACTTTATCTTCAGGGCCTTCTTGTTCCCACCATTTCAAATAAGGATAACGAGCGGTCATCACAATATCGATGGCTTCATAATCGAAGGAAACATTAACGGACTGCTGCATATACGCCACATAATGAGCGATTTCCTTGTCGCTCAAAGAAGCGATACTTTTACCATCCCAGAAAATATCTCCACCAGATGTAGGATAAAGGCCACGCAATGCTTTTAACAACGTTGTTTTACCAGAGCCATTAGGGCCGATAATGCCTACGAACTCGCCCCGGTCAATAGCAAAGGATGCCTCTTTTACAATGGTTGTGTCTCCTAATGTGACAGATAGAGATTGAACATCTAGTTTCATTAGGCCCCTCCTTTACGACGCAAGCGATGAAGTAAATATAGAAAATACGGTGCCCCTAATAGAGCTGTCATGATACCTACGCGAATCTCAACTGGCTGAGCAATAATGCGACCTAATGTATCACAGAATACGAGGAATAATGCGCCTCCAACGGCCGCCATAGGCAATAGTATTCGATGATCTGGCCCTACTAAGATACGCACAATATGTGGTACCACAAGACCTACAAAGCCAATGGAACCACTGACGCACACCGCAGTAGCAGTAACGACAGATGCCAAAAACAGGAATAGCATGCGATACACCATAACAGGCAAACCCAAGGCACGCGCCTCTGTATCGCCGAGAACGAGTACATTCAGGTGACGACCGAGCATCATTAATATAACGCTGCCCGTCATGATAGGCCCTACAGCAAGCAGAACGTGGTCCCAACGACGGAAATCAAGTCCACCCACCATCCAAAATAGGAATTCACGCAAGCGGTATTCATTAATCATCGTCAAGATGCCCGATGTGAAAGCACCGAGTAGCATACTAACAGCAACCCCTGCTAGCAATAATGTAGTCGTGTCGAGCTTGTTATTACGCCATGTTAACAATATAGTAATCCCAACGGATACAAAGGCTCCGACAAAGGCAAAAGCAGGCATGTAAAACATACCGAGAGATGTCACGCCAAGAGCAATGGCAATAACCGCACCGAGAGATGCCCCTGCGGATACGCCCATAATACCTGGATCAGCCAACGGATTCGAGAATACCCCTTGCATAACGGCACCAGCCAGTGCCAAGGCGCCTCCTACAAGAAGTCCGATGATAAGGCGCGGCATGCGGATAAACCACAGTACCGCCTCTTGTTCAGCCGTAATAGGCTCCGTAAAACTCACAGGTATGCCCATGCCATTTAAAATACTTTGCACACCCCCTCCAATAGGAATCATAATGGTCCCTACATGGAGCGCCAATAAGCTCACGATACATAGCAATACCCCAATCAGAGTTATGGCCATGATGCGTTGTGTCTGTTTAGTCATGAGAATTCCTTTCTAATTGAGGATACACAGTATACATAATGGCTAGCATCGCTTCCCCAATATGCTGATTCATAGTATATAAGTACGCTGCCGGTAAAGGCTTAACACGATTTTCCTTGATAGCCGGCAGATTTTGAAAGGCCGGATTTTTTAAATATCGATCCGCCAAATTCTTGTCCATTCCCTTATAGGATGGAATAAAAATGTAGTCTGGATTCATGGCTAATACCCGCTCCTCCCCAAAGGGTATGTGCGGCGGTAAGCCAATCCGATTCGGTGCATTATAGACGTTCATGTATGTACACATATCATCAAAAAGGCTTCCTGTTCCCGTATATCCGTCCATAGATGATACAAAGAGAACCGTCTTGCGCTGCTCAATTGGAATAGATTCTGCTAGGTGCTTTATTTCATCTATTTCACGATGAATCTTCCGAATGTAAAAGCTACCCTTTTCATCTTCGCCGATAATATGAGCAATATCCATCACATTCTGAATCACTCCGTCCACCGTAGAAGGGGTAGGTACCACAACAGTGGCTATACCCATGTGCCGTAAACCATAGATAACATCAGCCGATATATAATCTGGCGCTATAACGAGATCCGGTTTCAAGGCTATGATTTTCTCCAAAGGATACGAACTCAACACTGGTTTTACCAGCTTTGCGCGCTTCGCCTCTAGCGAATATTCCTCATAGGTAGACAATTTATTAATGCCTGCTAAACGTTCTGGTTCTATAAGTCCTAATAAAATTGTGTCGACCGCAGAAGACAGTGATAAAATCCGTTTTGGATGCTCTGGAACAGCAACTTGAACGCCATCATGACTGTCAACATAACGAGTATATGGCGTTACATTTGCCTCCGATTGAGGTCCACAACCCGCTATACATACACAAAGGAGTATCATCAAACATATGAAAAATCCAATTTTCTTGTTCATGATGATACTCCTTGTATAGTTCTAATTAGTGATTACATAAAGACTAGAATTTTTGAGTATAGCTAAGTTGGTAATTAAATGGTTCATCCCAGTATTCCCAGTCGCCGTTGGAAATAACATTATGACGGTTTAACAAGTTACGTGCATCTAGCCGCAAGGATGCGTTTTCATTGAACTGATAGCCTACGTATGCATTCCAAGCTATAAGGTTTGGGTTTGTACCGCCATCGCGGTTCTTCATCCGTTTTGTAACAAAGTTGATGCTAGTACCTGCAGTCCAGGTTGAGCTATTGTAATGGATACCCCCTGTAAATTGCAATTTAGGGTTAGCTTGTTTCCAATAAGTCTTATCGATTTCTCGTTGTTTTGGATTAGAATACGATGCACCCACAGTCATTTTTAAGTGATCTGTTAATTTACGACCATATTGGGCTTCGATACCGACATTTCTATAGCGACCACCATTTACGCGAATCGTGTTTTTACCGTTGCTATCCGGTTTCCAAGAGAAGAAGTTCTTAAAGTCCATGTAAAAGGCCGCTACTTTCCAGCTATCTTTGTTGGTAATGTGTTTGTAGCCTAATTCATAATTCCAACCTTCTTCAGGTTTCAAATTACGTCCACTAACAGAGGCATAGCCTTTATTAATTTTCTTGAAAGTATCGCTTAAGTTCGGCATTCTAAAGGCTTTACCAACATTTATGTACATGGATGATTCCTTGTTAATACGATGTTGTAATTGGAACTGAGGAATTAATACGCGTTGATTTTTCACAGGGTCTTTAATATCCGAATACCGCAAGCCTAAAATGCTAGTCCATTTAGGATTAATCTGATAAGAGTATGTACCATAAACGGCATAACTGTTGCGATGTGGATTTCCATAGTACGGACCAGATGTGGTGCGATATGTTTCTCGTTTACCAAGTACACCCGCAATAAAATAGTCCTTACCACCGCGGAAATCCCATTCATGTTGTACATCAAAACCATATTGTCGAGCAATATAGTTATTATCACTCAACGTATATGCCTTTTTGCTATGTACGCGACTTTTACCATACAAATCTCTATCGTTGTAGAAGATTGTACCTGTAGTATTGCCATCTTTATAAACTAAAGACGCATTATTTTTAGTATCTTTATAAGCATATGTTGTAGAGTGAAGCTTTTGCTTAATAGGATTCGTTTCTGTACTTAACTGTCCAAAAGAAGAATTACCTTCAAAGCGGCTAAAGTTCAAAGTCAACTTATCATTTAATTTACCGCTCATAAATACACCTAAAGAATTCCCTTTGTTACGAGCTGTATAATATTCATACCCTCTAGCATAACCACCGATATCGGAGCGGATAGGGGTTTCTGGATCTTGAGCGCCAAAGAAGTTACGTTCCACACCTATTAAGAAGCGAGGCGTCCCATAGTTAATTTTATAAGTTTGGCGGCCCATATTACCAAAACCTATCGTAGCAGAGCCCCCTTCTTTACTTGGAGTCTTAGTAATTACATTGATAACACCACTCATAGCATCAGCACCATATAAAGCAGATGCGGCACCTTTTAATACTTCAATTCGTTCAATAGAACTAGTCGGAATAGAGCTAAGTCCGCCCTTGCCATTGAGGTTCATCGGTACCCCATTCATGAGAATCAAGGAGCCCCGTTCAAGACCACGGATATTCACACGGCTATCCATAGCGCCATATTCAAGACCAGATGCACCATAGGAAAAAGACGTAATGCCGGGTACCATATTAACCGCATCAAATGCATTTTTGGCACCACTATTAGCTAAGTCCTTTTGAGTAATAACATCCATCGCAGCCGGCGTATCTAAATCTAAAAGAGCCATGCGATTTGCTGTTACATTAATAGTATGGATTTCAGATGCTCCATTAGATTCACTCGATGCAGCTGTAGTGGGAGTCTTATCAGCACTTACCTCTGCTGCATATCCATTCACAGACAATCCTATCAATGCTAAACCCACAAGTATAGATATACGATGCTTAATTTGTTGTCTCATACCAAATGCCTCACTTAACACATGTATACATTCACACAATTATATAAACTACATATTTGTATTATCACACATTTATTTAGACCGTACAAAACCCATACCCCTACCACTACTGTATTCTCAAGAGGTTTTATTCTAAATAAATATTAGAATTTTTGTGTATAACTTAATTCATAATTGAATGGTGCATCCCAATATTCATAATCTCCATTGGATACCACATTATGACGGTTCAAAAGATTGCGTGCATCGAGGCGTAATGTAGCATCTTTATTAAAGTGATACCCAACGTAAGCATTCCAAAGAGCAATGTTAGGGTTCAAGCCACCATCGCGATTGCGCAAACGTTTTGTTACAAAGTTCAAAGATGTGCCTGCATCCCAAGTAGAGCTTTTATAATGAATACCGGTTGTAAACTGTAACTTAGGAGCCGCTTGTTTCCAATAGGATTCATTCATTTCCTTTTGTTTTGGATTAGAATAAGAACCACTTACACTCATTTTGAGTCGATCTGACAAATGTCTACTATACTCAGCTTCAATCCCAACATTGTGGAATTGACCACCGTTTACGCGAACGGTTGGGCGACCATTTACATCAGGTTGCCATTGGAAGAAGTTCTTGAAGTCCATATAGAACACGTCCACCTTCCAGCTATCCTTCTTATTAAGGCGTTTATAACCTAATTCATAGTTCCAGCCCTCTTCAGGCTTAAGATTTTTACCACTTACTGCTGTGTATTGGCGGTTTACACTGCGGAATGTATCACTCAAGCTAGGCATCGTGTAAGCTTTCCCTATATTTAAGTACATGGAGGAAGCTTTATTGATGGTGTGCAACAATTGGAACTGAGGCGTTAACACATATTGGTCCTTAATAGGATCACTAATGGCTGTATAACGCAAGCCCAAAATGGCAGTCCATTTGGGATTGATTTCACGAGAATAGCTACTGTACACCGCATAGGTATTACGATGAGGCCGTGTATACACAGGGGCCTGTGTGGCACGATAGGTTTCTTGCTTACCTGTAACACCGGCAATCAAATAATCCTTACCGCCTCTAAAGTCCCATTCATGTTGTACATCTATACCATATTGACGAGCTACATAACTGGTTTCGGTCGGCTTGAACTGTTTAGCACTATGAACACGGCTTTCACCACGCATAGTACGGTCATTATAAAACAATGTTCCCGTCGTATTATCATCCTTATAAATCAAAGATGCATTATTACGGTCATCCTTGTAATGATATGTCGTAGAATGACGAGCCTGTCTCACAGGATTTCTTTCTGTACTAATCAAACCAAAGGAGGAACGGCTTTCAGCGCGAGTATAATTTAAGATTATCTTATCTGAAAGCTTACCGCTCATGAACACACCTAAGGAGTTACCTTTATTGCGCGTAGTGTAGTAATCATAACCCTTGCGGCCTGTATAGTCATACCGCACCGGTGTAGATGGATCTTGAGTCCCCCAGTATTTTCTATCGATACCAACGAGGAATCGATCAGTACCATAAGAAATATCAAATCTCTTGGAGCCTCGATTACCTACAGCTACCGTAGCAGAACCGCCCTCTTTTGACGGCGTTTTTGTAATAATATTTATAACGCCACCTAAAGCTTCTGCGCCATATAAGGTAGAGGCCGCCCCCTTTACAACTTCAATGCGCTCAATGGCACTGGTAGGTATAGAGCCAATTCCGCTCTTACCATTTAAGTTCATAGGTACACCGTTTACAAGAACAAGTGCACCGCGGTCGAGGCCACGAATATTCGTACGGCTATCCATGCCACCAAAATCTGCGCCAGACGCACTAAAGGAATTAATGGTTACACCCGGTACATTGGCGACCGCATCAAAAGCCGTCTTAGCGCCGCTATTTTGTATATCCTCTTGGGTAATAACAGAAGTCGATACCGGTGTATCTAAATCTAATAACGCTGTACGATTAGCTGTTATATTAATAATATTTGCCGCCTCTTGACTTTGATTAGTTGTTACATCTACAGTATAACCATTAGTAGTCACACTAAATAAACCTATCATTGTGGCCGCGTATACATATTTGTTCATTCCATTTATCATCCTATATCTTCTATTAAAAACTATTTGAAATCTATTAATTTATAGCTTAAATACTGCAACAACGGACAATTTAGTGTAGGGGATACGAGTATCCTCATATCCCCTACATAGTATATTTTCCATATTAAATTTGCTTTTCATTGATTCAATTTCAACTAAATCGAGCTATTCAAATCACTACTCAAAGCTATATCTTATATAAAAAACATCTGATTTAGGTTCGCCAGTTGTATTTATAGCACCACCTGACCTAGCTGCAAGTGCAAGTGCATCATTATCTAGGAGACTAGAGCCACTGCTTTCTTCAATTCTAGCACTTACATAATTACCTTCACCATCAAAATAAACTCTAATAGTAACTACTCCGGTAATACCTCGTCGAACAGCTTGTGGCGGCATTACTTTATTAGCATCTAAGCTAGCTCGGTATTCAGAAACATCAAAGTAACCCGTGCCTTCCGTATTACTAGTACCAGGATTTCCCCCTTCTGAGCCTGGTCCATCATTAGCTTTACCACCATTGCCAGCGTTACCACCACCAGGGCCTGGTACATTGCCACTGCCTGGATTGCCAACAGGATTATCAGTATTACCATTCAAATTGACTGATGCCGTCTCATTACCACCTAAGTAAGGATTCAGATTTTTTAAGCCTTCTGTGGGCTTTCCCGATAAATCAGGCAACACACTACCTGCTTTACCGCCCCCTGCGACGGGTTTGTCGTCAGGTTGAATCTTTAATTTCTCAGGCTCTTTCTTCTCTTGAGGAGGTTCTTGCTGCCCCATATCGAGATTGATAACCAAGTCTTTTTTTGGTGTTTCTGGAGGTTTTATATGACCAAACCAATCACCTACAACACCCCAATACGCAAGATTTAATACCAATGCAGCTACGAAAGGAATTCCATATCGTTTATCTACCATAGAATCACTTCCGTTCTGTAGCTACGCTAACAAACCGAGCACCACTAATTTTAAGATTATCTAAAATATTGATAACGTCCTTATACGCAATATCCTCAGAGGCACGCACAATAAATGCCTGTTGAGGTTCTTTTGCAACAATACCTTGAATTTCATTGCCCAGTTGATCAGGGACAATCTCACGTTCATTCAAATACATCTTATGTGTAGCTGTTAATGAAATTGTGATAGGCTCAATCGTCTTTGCAGAAGAAGAGGAAGCCTTTGGTAAGTTAAGAGGAATTTGTTCCTCTGTATTCATATACAACGTACTCATCATGAAAAATACGAGCAAGAAGAAAACGATATCAATCATAGGTATAATCATGATGGTAGGTTCTTTTTGTATGCCTACTGAACTACGTTTCATCGTTGACTCCTAATATATAAATCCATAATAGAACCTAATTTTTGCTCTAACTTTGCGATATCTGAATTTACTTTATCTGTGCACCAACTATGGATGGCTAATGCTACGATGGCTACTGAAAGCCCTGTTGCAGTGGCAACCAGCGCTTCGGATACGCCGCCTGTAATAACAGTAGGAGCACCAATATCGCCACCAACGGCTGCGAAGGAGCGGATCATGCCAACAACAGTACCCAAAAGGCCAAGTAATGGAGCCATTGTTACCATCATGCTAAGCCAGTTAAGACCACGTTTTAAACGTTCATCCATGTACCCTACCACATCATGTAAACGATTCTCTAAACCTTCCGCACTATATACAGACTCCACGATAGGAGACACAAATCGACTCAATGCGTCATTACTATTTTTTATAGAATTCTCTAGAGTAGACCAATTATTACTATTACGGCCTGCATCAATGCTATCGGACAACTGCTGTAACTCATGATTGATGTTTCTGTACGTACGAATACGTTCAAATAAAATAGTACATGCTGCTAACATGAATAGTACAAGTGGATACATAACGAAACCACCTGCATTAAATAGGTGAATTGTATACTCCATCATAGCCTCCATATAATATATAAAATTACGTGTTATTTAACAAAAAAATGGTCATCTATATTATTAGATTAACCACCAACATTGACATTATCCTATAAAGTATTTATAAGTACAATAACCCTATACCCCCTACCGTTATGATATTTCTATAGGATTCCATTCTAACTACATATTCCATCCACCTTAAATATACATCTATCCACTATATATAGACAATATTAAGTTCTCGCATAAAAGCTTCATAATTATTATAAAAAATATAATAATTATATCTATTAAAACTATGCTCAATAAGATAATCTCTCATATTTTATAGTTGAAAATCATTATAATTCACGTTCCACCATCAAAAATCTTTTTGTATTTTTATGAGCTTATTATTACTCCATGAATATAATTTATTCACACATGAATAATACTTATACTCCAGACTATCCATATCTTTACGGTCTATTTATTACTCCTATAGCGCTCAATATATCTTATAAACTTATTAACTTATACTCAAACTATAAATATTACAATCTATATAAAAAGAGGACTAAGCCTTCATGGGCTCAGTCCTCTGATTATTCTCATTATAATAGCATAAATCCTTAAAGCAAATTATATGCCATGTATAGCTCTTATTTATTTTTTAGCTTTATCAGCTTTTGCCTTTTTATTTTCTTTTACCTTTTTAGGTTTTTCTTGTTTAACCTTTATTGGTTTTTTCGCATTAACAGCAGAACCTGCAGGCTTTACAAATGCATTGTTAAGATTTGTTGCCACTTGCAACGCTACATCCACATTTGGCGTAGAAACAATGGATTGACCAGCTACCGTTACAGTGTCACCACTATAGGATGCAGAACCTGGTGTCACTTGATTATTATGATACAATCGTGCCAATTTACCAGCCATGTAATAAGCACGCTCTTCGCCTGTGTAGCGGCCACTACCTGCTGGAGTATAGATATTATCACCGTTTACGTACACAGTACCATTCGATACATTTACATGATTCCCAGAATATGTGTACATACGAGAAATATTATTGTTCACCCGATCGGACAACTTTGGATGGTTATTAGGTGCTACCACTTGTGAAAGCCCTTCACGGTAGTGTTCCCCCACTTTGTTGCGCAGTACTGCCATAGAACCAGCTGCACCACCCACATTGTATGGAGACTCACTTAAAATCTTAAAGCCTAACTCATCAGCGGCTTTTTCTTGACTCATCGTAAACACTTGATTGGATAAGTAGTTACCTGCCACATTAGATAAAATAGCCGCACCTTCACTGCCGCCAGCGGCAATGCCGACCGCTGTAGAAAGACCGATTTGCTTCTTAGCGCCATTAATAATATCTTTATGCTCGCCATGAGAGATTTCATGAGCCATTACATAGGCCAATTGATCATCATCTAGCGTATCTAGAGCACCCTTGTTAATGGACATAACGCGACCAAGTGTGGCAAACGCATTGAACTCCTCATCAGGATTTGCATATACAACATAAGAACGCTTTACACTAGGTGTAGCCTCTAATGTCTTCATGATACGATTTACACGCTCTTGGGCGGCACTATCGTTTAAGTAACCAGTTTTCTCTTTTGTGCGTGCCAAACTCTCCTGTTGCCCCTCTGCAGAATTATCCATTTTATTTAATGCAGTAGATACGTAAGCCATAGCAATAGCACCACCAGCTAAAGATTGTACCGCAGCAGACGCAGCATTAACAGAAGCCGCTTGCATCATAGTAGGTGCCATTGTCACTGCCATAGCAATAGATAAAGTAGCCGCTGTAAGTTTCTTATTCATTCTCTCAACCTCTCAAAATGATAAATATATCACTCATAATTTACATACTATCTATATAATATAGGTTTAGTGTAAATATAGAATGAATAATGGAACAATTATTCATCTATTATAAGATATTGCAAATTGTTATAGTTAATTCAAGCATTGCTGACTATTGATCTGTCGTTACTGGTTTAGCTGAAAGTACTATCGCTTCTTTACCATCTTTAGAAACAGCACCACCATGTGTATAGCCTACTACATCAAAGCCCGCCTCAGCACACTGCTCTGCGATGCTTTCATAATTTTCATTCTTACCACGCGTACATGTAGAAAGATGTACCGTAGTAACACCTTTTTTCTTAAAAGACTCAATCTTCTTAGCTAGATCCCCACCACTATGTGTGAACCCCACCAACTCAATATCCTCATCAGCATAACGCTCAAAGGAATCCGCTTTATTCATAAATGCTTTCAAACAACCGCCACAAGAACAGCGCTGCATTGTATCCTCATTTACAAGGACTGCAATTTTCTTAGCCATATGACCTCCTATAAATATGATATAAGCCTAAGTATACCATATCCATGAGAAAAATATGTGCTTCAAAGCACGATAATTAATACTAATTATATAAGTAACTCCTTCAACGTCTACTGCTTTGCTCATTAGTTCCCTTAAAAGAATAAAAATCCATACAAAAAAAGACACACCCTCAGGTGTGCCTTTAGCTTAATCAGCAGCTTCCTATCAATCCTCACTGTGGATTTTCCTTCACTGCTTCGCAGTTCGGTAAATCTTACGTTCGGAAGAAGGTGATGTGTGGGCCCCATACGTCGTTTCACTCCTCTGTGGCCTCACACCCTACCCTTCCCACGCCGTCTTATTGATTTATATAGATAGTTTCTACTTGTACAACCTTGGCTGGAGACGGCTCTTGCAGAGTTAGCTAGTCGAAGACTAGCAAAAAGAAAAGGCCTACCTTAAGGTAGACCTTTTTCTTTTCGTTAATCAGCAGCTTCCTATCCTCCCAGGCCGTCTCCAGCCAAGTACTTTCGGCGTTTATGAGCTTAACTACTGTGTTCGAGATGGGAACAGGTGGATCCTCATAGCCATCGCCACTGAATCTGTCAGAGTTTGTACTCTGAAAACCACATAGAAGTATATATATTTGTTGCACATTCTGCTTAATGTTTTATTATATGTTGCGTCCCATACTCAAAGTACACGTCTGGAGGATTGCGTCGAAGCCTGTGGATTTCACATCGTGAAATCTTACGTTTCGACGTAAGCGACTCCACGCAACTTGTGCGTCGCGTTGCTCCTTCAAGTTGGTTACGCTGCTTAAGTAAAGCCCTCGATCGATTAGTACCAGTCAGCTCCAAACCTCACGGCTCTTCCACACCTGGCCTATCTACCATGTCGTCTACATGGGATCTTACTAGCTTACGCTATGAGAAACCTCATCTCAAGGCTGGTTTCACGCTTAGATGCTTTCAGCGTTTATCCGTCCCGAACGTAGCTACCCAACTGTACCCTTGGCAGGATAATTGGTACACCAGCGGTTCGTCCACTCCGGTCCTCTCGTACTAGGAGCAGCCCCCTTCAAGTTTCTTGCGCCCGCGATGGATAGGGACCGAACTGTCTCACGACGTTCTGAACCCAGCTCACGTACCACTTTAATCGGCGAACAGCCGAACCCTTGGGACCTACTTCAGCCCCAGGATGTGATGAGCCGACATCGAGGTGCCAAACCTCCCCGTCGAT
>CAJZEE010000053.1 GCA_915066865.1 uncultured Veillonella sp. | reverse complement strand
TGCTTGAGCTTCTGAAGCTGCAAATTCTGCTTCAACTGCTGCTGCATCTTCACCTTGGCGTCCTTCGATGATAGCGTCAGCCAATTTAGCTGTGATCAATTTAACCGCGCGGATAGCGTCATCGTTAGCTGGGATGATTACATCGATATCGTCTGGATCAGTGTTTGTGTCAACCATCGCTACAACTGGGATACCCAATTTTTTAGCTTCTTTAACAGCGATTTGTTCTTTATGTGGGTCAACTACATACATTACATCTGGGATACGAGGCATGTCTTCGATACCACCCAAGAATTTTTCAAGACGTGCACGTTGTTTGTTAAGAAGTGCAACTTCTTTCTTAGGAAGAACGTCGAAGATTCCTTCTTCTTCCATACGTTTGATTTCTTTCAAACGAGCAATACGTTTTTGGATAGTTCCCCAGTTAGTAAGAGTTCCACCCAACCAACGGTGGTTGATGTAGTATTGACCTGAACGTACAGCTTCTTCAGCAACAGCGTCAGCAGCTTGTTTCTTAGTACCAACAAACAATACAACTGCATCGTTAGCTGCTGCGTCACGCATAAAGTCGTATGCTTGGTCAGCGTATTTTACAGTTTGTTGCAAGTCGATAACGTGGATTCCGTTACGCTCAGTGAAGATGTACTTAGCCATCTTAGGGTTCCAGCGACGAGTTTGGTGACCAAAGTGTACACCAGCCTCTAATAATTGTTTCATTGATACTACTGCCATTGTGGCACCTCCTGTTAATTAACCTCCGCCGCTTCATCCTTCGGGTCACCCAAAATTAGGCACAGTACCGAAGTCCACTGACGTGCATATTTTTCATACCTAATAATTCTAACAAAAAATCATGGCAAAAGCAAGCAAGGAGTGAGGAATTCTTTAAGTATTCCTCACTCCTTATTTTAAATACATTCTCTTTCTTATTGATGTACGATCTTATGTTCAAATTTGAATTATAGAATATTATGAAACTATTTATTTAATTATTGCGAATGAATTCAATCATACTTGCACGATCTTCAGCACCAAATACTGCAGAACCAGCAACTAAAACTGTAGCCCCCGCTCTTTTAATCGGTACACAAGTAATATCGTTAATACCACCGTCCACCTCAATGACTGCCGTTGAATTGTCTACTTCTTCTAACAATATCTTAGCTTGTTTAACTTTTTTTATGGCATTTTTAATAAAAGATTGTCCTCCAAATCCTGGATTCACAGACATAATTAAAATCATATCTAAATCTGCAGCTACATCTTCTAGTAGAGATACAGGTGTACTAGGATTCAATGCTACACCAGCCTTCATCCCACACTGCTTGATATGTTGAATCAAACGATGCATATGAGGTACAGTTTCTTGATGAAAAGTAAAATATTCTACACCAATTTTTGCAAATTCTTCTACATAATCACCAGGATTAGTAACCATCAAATGCACATCAAATGGTAATTTTGTATATGGACGAATGGCTTTCACAATGGGAGCACCAAAGGTTAGATTAGGAACAAAGTGTCCATCCATGATGTCGATATGTAATAAATCAGCCCCCGCTGCTTCAATAGATTTTAATTCCTCGCTTAACACCGCAAAATTTGCGGAAAGCATAGATGGTGCAATTTTTATCATATTAAAACCTCTTTCGTTGACTTTCTATATCATTACGTATAGACATATAAGCATCATATCGTCCTTGATGAATATGACCAGCTTCTAGAGCAGCTTTAATCCCACAAATGGGTTCATGTTCATGATAGCAAGGACTAAATTTACAAGTATCAACATATTCACCAAATTCTGGGAATAATGTAGGCAATCTTTCAAGGGAAACATCATTAAATTCAATAGCACTAAATCCAGGTGTATCCATGATAAAAGAATCTGCATCTAAACTATATAAAGAAGCGTGACGAGTGGTGTGTTTGCCACGTTTAATCTTATCACTTACCTCCCCAGTCTGGAAGGCGAATTTTGGGTCTACTGCATTTAAAAGACTACTCTTACCAACACCAGATGGACCTGCAAAAGCTGTTACCTTATGTTGAAGCACATGACGTAAATCATCGATGCCTGTCATATTATATGTGGATGTCATCAAAACCTTATAACCAATTGATTTATAAAGATCAACCATAGTTTCCGTCTCTGAATCCATCAGGTCACATTTATTGATACATAGCACGATAGGTATATCCGCATGTTCAATCATAACGAGCATTTTATTGAGTAATAGCTCATTAATATCTGGTTCATGGGCAGCCACAACTAATACAACTTGGTCAATATTAGCTACTGCTGGACGTACCATCGAATTATGACGTCCATGGATGGATTCAACGAACCCATCCTCCGAAATCGTAACGCGGTCACCCACAAGTAAACTATAACGACCTTTCTTAAGTCTGCCACGAACCTTACATTCATGAATGGTGCCCGTATCATCTTGTACATAAAAGTACCCATTCATATTTTTGACAACAATGCCTGTAATCATAGTACCTCTTATAATGCAGTTTCTTGCACTAATGCACCATTGAGGTATACCTCAATACGTACATTACCTACACCGGACACTTTTCGAACAATACGATCTCCAGGTTTATTGGTATCATCATAAATTACTGCGGAACCTTCATCATCTTTTACGACAATTTTAAGTTCTTGATTTTTAGAACCAGCTGGTACAGTAACATCTATAGTACCAGTTGTTTTATTACCACTGTTTCCATCTTTTTTATCAGATTTCTTTTTATCATCTTTGAACTCAGTCGTAAGATTTAATGTGGAGCCTTCGTCAATTTCATCGCCAGCTTTAATGCTTTGCTCTATAACCACAGATTTTTCTTCCACAGATCCAGATACTTGGTTTACACCTAGTTGAATATTACTCAATGTATCACGAGCATCTTTTAATGTCATACCAACAAGATTAGGTACTTTGACTTTCTTAGCCTTCGCTTTATTTACAACGAGATCAATTGTTGTCCCTTTAGACACTTTAGAATCTCCGGAAGGACTCTGAGCAATGATTACACCATCTTTTTTACCATCTACAGATTGCTGTGTTATTTTCCCCACAACTAAACCTAAATCTTTAAGTCGTTGACGGGCTTGATCCACAGTTAAATCAGTTAAATCTGGCACCGTAATATCGCCTACACCTTTAGAAACCACAAGATGGATTGTTCGTTGCTCTTTAACCTTCTCTCCAGCTCCAGGAGTTTGAGAAATAACTTGACCAGCTGGCACATCTGGATTTGTGACTTCACTTGTAGACACACGCAAATGTTTATCTTCTAAGATATTTTTTGCTACAGAAACTTGTTTGCCTACCACATTAGGTACATCTACTGTTGTATTACTCCAGAAATTACCGTAGCTTAAGAAAGCACCTAAAAATGCTACTAAGAAAATGACAGCAGCACCTAGAACGATGTATTTTTGTGGAATCGATGCAATTTTACTTAACATACTCTTCTTTTTACCCTCTTCTTTTCGTTCTTCTTGAATCGTACTAAGATCTTCAAGTGCTTCAGGATCAACAGCAGGAATCATTTGTGTAGCAAAGTCATATGGTTCATGACGTTGTGTTTTGCCCATCGTAAAACCTTGAGATAATCGCAAATCACTGATCATATCAGAGATAGAATCAAATCGATCAGCAGGATTTTTAGATAATGCTTTCATAACAACAGCTTCTAAAAGCGGAGGAATTGATGGATTATATCGTGTTGGAGGTTCTACCTTCTCACGAACATGTTTTAATGCTACCGCAATTGGCGTTTCCCCTTCAAATGGTACACGACCTGTAAGCATTTCATACAATACGACACCCAGAGAATAGATATCTGTATTGCCGTCTACCGGTTTACCACTAGCTTGCTCTGGTGATAAATAGTGTGCTGAACCCAAAATCGAATTCGTATACATAACTGTGTTAGTTGCATTTATTGCACGAGCAATACCAAAGTCAGTTACTTTAACGCGCCCCGTATTGGTAATAATAACATTATGTGGCTTTATATCACAATGAACAATGCCCATTGTATGCGCGTGTTCTAAGCCTTCAGCTATGGCGATAGTAAATTTAACAGCCTCATCTATGGACAGTCTTCCATGACGAGTTATATATTTTTTTAAGGTTTCACCATCTACATATTCCATGACAATGTAATGTAGATTTTGATCAAAACCTACATCATACATATTTACAATATTTGGATGATTTAATTTACCTGCCGCTTGTGCTTCTCGTTTAAATCGAGTCACAAATTCGTCATCATTTGCAAAATTAGCATGCAATACTTTTATTGCTACTTGTCTACCTAGTAAGGTATCTTCTCCAAGGTATACATCAGCCATTCCACCAACGCCAATTTTATCAACAATTCGGTAGCGGTTATCTAGAAGTATGCCTTTTATGTTCATAGTACTCATTATTTCTCCATTTCTAGATTAGATTGTTCCCACCACAATGGTCACATTATCTCCTGCTCCGACTTCATATACAGCTTCCATCAATGATTCAATAACCAACATATCATCATCCGTTGATTGTAATGCAGAGGCAATTACATCATCGGATACATAGCCACTTAATCCATCAGTGCAAAGTAAAATACGATCACCGGGAAGAATAGATTCTACGCCACTATCAACCTCTAAGATTTCATCAACACCAACTGCGCGAGTTAATAAATTCCGTTGAGGGTGATTTAGCATTTCATCCTTTGTAATCTCTCCAGCTGTTAATAATTCTTGTACCATAGAATGATCCGTAGTAATTTGTCGTAAATGACCATCTCTATATACATACAAACGACTATCACCAACACTTGCCCAGTAAAGTTGATTACCATTTATAGCTGTAACTACAGCGGTAGTACCCATACCAGCAAGACGTTCTTCACAAGCAACGCGATTTACAATACGTTGATTAGCGTGAATAATAGCATCACATAAGTCTTGTTGACCTATCGTTTCAAGGGAGGACAAATATTCTTTTATTTCATCTACAGCATAGGTACTTGCAATTTCACCACCGCTATAACCACCCATGCCATCAGTAACAGCACAAATATGGCCATCAATGAAGAAACGGTCCTCGTTACGCTGGCGCACAAGCCCAATTTTACTTAAACCAACAAAATTATTCATGATTCTCCTTTTTCCGACCATGAGCAGCCTTTAACTGCCCACATGCGGCTTGGATTGCATCGCCCATTTCCTTTCGTACCGTTACTGATACACCATAGGAACTGACGATGTCTTTAAATGTATTCATATTCGTAATAGATGGTTTATATAATTCAATATGTTCATTGCCATTAACTGGGATCAAGTTAACATGACAATTTGGGAAATCTTTACAGATTTTCCCCAAAGCATGAGCCTCATCCATAGATGCATTTACAGAATCTATAAGAATATACTCAAAGGTAACACGACGCTGTGTCGTATTATAATAGTATTTTACCGCATCTAAGACTTCCGTCAATTCATAACGTGCCCCAACGGGCATAATACTACGACGAACTTCATTATTTGTAGCATGTAATGAAAGTGCTAAGGTTATTGGCAAACCTTCATCAGCTAATTTATAAATATTAGGAACCCAACCACAAGTGGAAATCGTCATCTTACGATAACTAATATTACAAATCATAGGATCATGTAGTAGTTGTAATGCTTGTAATACATTATCATAATTTTGTAACGGCTCCCCTGCGCCCATAACGACAACAGAATGTATTTCCTCTTTAGTAAGAGCCCCAAATATGACAACTTGTCCAATAATCTCAGCGACTGTTAAATCTCTGTATAAGCCACCTTGTGTAGAAGCACAGAATACACATCCCATAGCACACCCCACTTGAGAGGAAACACATACAGAATACCCATAGTGTTGCTCCATCAAAACTGCTTCCACACGACTTTGATCTGACATCTCTACAAGTATTTTGCGAGTCTTTCCATCAGGGGCAATAGACTCTGTAATTAATGTAGGTAAAGAAATAACACAATTATCACCTAGCCATTGACGCAAGTCTTTCGGAAATTGTGTCATGTCTTCAAAATCAAAAATATATCTATGATAGATATAGTCAATTAACTGTTTCGCTCGAAACTTTTGTATATTATGGGTCTTAAAGATAGATTGTAATTCTTCTAAAGACTTACCCAATAATTCTATCATGGTGCTCCATTTCTTATATTATGATAAGCGTTTCATGCGAGCCATAAAGAAACCATCCATATGATCTCGCGGTGGATAGGTTGTAATCATACCATCTATAGCTTGTGGTGCCCCTTTATATGATACAGGATCGATGATAAAGTTCTTATGAATTGCCAAGAATTTATTTAGAACAGCTTCATTTTCACCACTATTCATAGTACATGTGGAATATACTAAATATCCATTAACCTTAACCATTTCAGAAGCTTTTTCTAATATTTCAAGTTGTAACGACGGCAACTCAATAAGTAAAGACTCTGTTTTACGCCAACGCATGTCTAATTTCTTTTGTAATATACCTAGACCAGAACAAGGAGCATCAACTAAGACGCGATCAAATTGTTCTTTCCAATTATCAGGAAGATAACGACCATCTTGAAGCTTAGTAGAAATAATAGATACACCTAATCGCTCAGCATTTTGATTAATCAGTTCTAATTTATGGTCGTAAATATCACAACTCATAATAGCTCCTGTATTATTCATAAGACTTGCCATATGCATAGACTTGCCACCTGGTGCAGCACAACAGTCTAAGATAAGCTCTCCTGGTTGAGGATCTACCACATGGGCTACTAACATAGATGCTTTATCCATAAAAGTAATATGACCTTCTAAAACAGGTTTAGCTTTTTCTAAATGACCTTGATGTCCATCAATATAAACTACTTCAGGAATATATGTATCCTGTTCTACAATCCAATCTAAATCTTCTAATTCTTTTAAACAATCCTCAATAGATACTTTCACTGTATTTATGCGAGCCGTCAAACGAGGTTGTTCATTAAACCAAGAACAAAGATCTACGGTCTTATCTTTTCCCATTTCTTTTATCCATAAGTTGACAAGCCATAATGGTTGATTGTAGATAAAGGAAATTTCTTCAGCTTCGGACTTAGCTAGTTCACCGATAGAAATGCTATCACTTTCACGTAAAACCGAACGCAAAACAGCATTTACAAAACCAGATAAACCTCTAGTTAGCTTTTTGGCGAGTTTAACAGATTCGTTAACAGCCGCACTTTTAGGAACCTTATCCATATAGATAATTTGATAAATACCAAGTCTAAGGATTTCCACAACCATAGAAGATAGTTTCTTTAAGGGTCGCTTTGCAAAGTGAACAATAATAGCATCCAAGTAATTTTTTCTACGAATGACCCCATACACAAGTTCAGTAAAGAATCTTCGATCTAAATCGGATAGATGATATTTCTGTAAATACTCTTGCAACTTTATATTTGCATAAGCACCATTGCGATTAATTTCACTCAATGCTTTTACAGCGAGCAATCGAATATTTTGTTGTTGATTAGTCTTTACCTCTATCATTACTATTCCTACCAATCAATTGTTCTACTACTGCTCGAACACGTTCAGAATCGACTGTTGTATTACAACATGGCCCATTAGGACGTTCATTTAATACCCCAATAACTGGGATGGGAAATACATCAGCCATTCCACTTGCTAAATCTCGTTCGCAAGCTATTGCTACAATAGCTTTTGGGCGTGCTTCCTTTACCTTCATCCGCGCTAAGGTGCCTCCAGTGACAACTATAAATTGACAACCATAGTCCTTAGCCACTTGCAACAAATTACCAACCTGGCATCGCCCACACTGCTTACAATTATATACATCATGTGTAACCTTATGAACACACGAACTTTCTTGTAAACAGTGAGGAGTTAATAATAATATACGTTCTGGATCTACCGTATACATATCTAGCATTACTAAATGATTGATTAAATCAATCATAGACTGGCGGAGTTGATCCTTAGTAACCCCTCTCACCTTACCAATCGCCAAAGTTAATGGAAATAATCCATAAATAAACTGATTGGCTAGTCTTAAAACAATAGGATGTAACCTTATAATACCTGTGCTAGCAACAATTAAAGATAAGCACAAAATCCATATAATAGCAATAAGTATAGATATAACTACACTACTTATAATTGATGCAAATGGATGCAATTGTAAAAGTCCTGGTTCTAATATATACATTAGAAAGGCTAGTACTGCTGTGAGCAAAGCACATGTAATAGTTGATAAAATCAAGTATAACGGATACGTTTCGTACTGCTTATATTGAGTCCCCAAAAACGATACCTTCCTTTATTTGATGACCATTTATAAAATCAATTGCAGAAATGCGTTTTTTATTTTCTGGTTGGACTTCTGTTAATAGAATTATATTTCCATCACCACAAAATACACCTAAACCGGCTATTTTAGATACGATTGTACCAGGCACAGTTGTGGCTGATATAGCAATTGGTACATGTTTACCATGGACATCTATCAAACAGTGAGTCGTATCACTGGGAACCACTTCTCCAGACCATACTTTTAAACGTTTTCCATCGAGATATGTATAACATCCAGGTGCTGGATTAAGTCCTCTAATGAGATTTGCAATTTCATTAGCCGGCTTAGACCAGTCGATCTGCCCCATTTCCTTTGTAATCTTAGTAGTATGTGTAGCCATTGAATCATCTTGTGGTGTAGCCACAATTTCTCCATTAACCCAACGAGTTAATACAGGCACTATAGTTTCACCCCCCAGTACAGCTATACGTTCAAATAACTGTCCTGTCGTTTCACCGGGTAAAATATCTATCTCCACAATGTCAATGATATCACCTGTATCAAGGCCATCATCCATATGCATTATGGTAACACCCGTTTTAGAGTCTCCATTAAGAATTGCATAATGAATTGGCGCAGCGCCTCTATAACTAGGTAAAATAGAGGCATGAACATTAATACAACCATATTGCGGCAATCGAATAAGCCAAGGAGGTAATATTTTACCATACGCAATAACAATCACTACATCTGGTTGTAATGCTTCTAATTCGGCTCTCACTTGTTCATCACGCAAAGTGACTGGTTGATATACAGGCAAGTCATGCTCTAAAGCAGCTACTTTTACAGGGGGCATTTGAACTTGTTTACCACGCCCTTTTTGTTTATCAGGCTGGCAATACACACCGACAATAGAATGACCAGCTTGAATCAAAGCCTCTAAGGTAGGCACAGAAAAGTCTGGTGTCCCCATAAAAACGATGCGTAATTGTTTATTATCAGACAATTTCTTTCTCCTCTGGATGATCAGTAATTAATCGTAAGTTAGTTGCTTTTTCAATAAACAAATGACCTTCCAAGTGATCAATTTCATGTTGGAAAATACGCGCCAAAAAACCTTCAGCTTTTATAGTTACCTTCTTATTATGTGGATCAATACCTTTAACAGTGACTTTATTAAATCGTTCCACATCTCCGAAATATCCTGGCACACTTAAGCATCCTTCAGGTCCAACTTGAGAACCTTCAGCATGAGTGATTTCAGGGTTAATTAGCGCAATAAGACCACTACCAGATTGGTCATCTACAACGATAATACGTTTAGCTACAGCCACTTGAGGTGCTGCAAGACCAACCCCTTCAGTCTTATACATAGTTTCAGCCATATCATCGATAAGGGCTCTAAGTTTTTTATTAACATGTTCTACAGGTTCCGCCACTTGTTTTAAAACGGGATGACCTGCTTTCACAACATCTAATACAGCCATTGATACTCCTACACTACACGGGATCCACGTCAATCAGCAGTCCTTCTTGCGTGAAAATCCATGAGTTATATATATATTCTTTCAAATTCGTTAAATCTGTACCGCGAATCATAATAGCTAAACGATACATATCGCGCACTTTTTTTATAGGCGCTTCATAAGGACCATTAATCAAAATATCCTGATTTCCTTTATAAGACTCCAAGTCATCGACAATACGATTTGCTATAGACTCTAATGTTTTCATATCTTGATGACGCACAACCATATGAATCATTTCGCGAAATGGAGGATATCCTAAAGCTTTACGGTTTTGAATTTCTTCATTGTAAAAGCCTATATAATCATGAGCCTTACTCTTTATTATAGCATAATTTAAAGGATTATATGTTTGTATTACAACGCTACCCGGTTTTTCACCCCTACCGGCACGTCCAGAGGTTTGAGTAAGTAAATCAAAAGTTCGTTCTGAAGCTGTATAAACAGGAATATTCAAAACTGAATCGGCTGTTAAAATACCAACAGCTGTTACATCTTTAAAGTCATGTCCTTTAGATACCATTTGTGTTCCCAACAAAATATCATATTTATGAGCCCCAAAGTCATGTAAAATATCTTCTGCTAATTGCTTATTTTTTGTCACATCTTGATCAAGACGAGCAATGCGGGCCGATTTAAAGTGACGACGTAACTCTTCCTCTACCTTTTGTGTGCCTGAACCAAAAAACTTAATCCTCTTACTATTACATTTGGGACAAACAGTTGGAATTGGTTCATGATGTTCACAATAATGACAACGCAATTCTTCACCAGCTTGGTGATAAACCATAGCTACATCACAATGAGGACACATAATAGTTTCCCCACAATCCCGGCACATAACAAAAGTACTATAACCGCGTCTATTTAACAGAATAATCATTTGATTATGCTCATCTAATGTATGTTGAATTAAGCGACTCATGGCATCAGAAAAAACGGAGTAATTTCCATGAAGAATTTCTTCCTTCATATCTACTATAGTAACCTTCGGCATAGGTTGCTCAAAAATGCGATTTGGCAATTCTAGTAAATGATACTCCCCTTGCTTAGCTTTATAGTACGAAGTAACAGATGGTGTAGCAGAACCTAAAATAACGGGACAACCATGTGCCTCAGCACGCCACAATGCCACGTTACGTGCATGATACCGAACCATATCCTCTTGTTTATAAGATGGATCATGTTCTTCATCGACCACAATAAGGCCGATATCCTCAGCTGGCGCAAATACGGCAGAACGAGCGCCAATAATAATGTGACTATCCTTACGGCGCAAACGCTCCCAATTATTGTTCCGTTGTTGTACCGTCAATTTACTATGAAATACTACGACTTCGTCACCAAAAGTTTCTACAAATCGTTTCACAATTTGATCAGTCAATATAATTTCAGGTACTAAAATAATAGCCGTCTTATCCTGACTAATACATCTTGCTGTAGCACGTAAATATAATTGAGTCTTACCACTACCAGTGACACCATGAAGTAAAAAGGTTTTATGTTCATGGCTATTCATTGCATCTTGTATTGGTCCATATACAGCTTGTTGAGCTTCAGTAAGAGGAATATTAACTTCTTCTGTTAAAAGCTCATCAAATGTTGTTTTTGTGGCTTTAAAACGAGCTTCAACGACAATACCTTTAGCTTCACTCACTTGTTTAATGACCATACGAGAATAGCCTTTAGCTAGTAGTAATGCCTTAGATGCTCCGCCCACTTCAAGTAAGTATTTTGCTAATTCTCGTTGCTTCTTTTTTCGTTCACTAAATTGTGCCACCGAAAATTCTGGCATGACTACTAACCATTCTTCCTTTGGTGCCTCGTAAGATTTTAATGTCTTATTCACTGTAAACAATCGCAATGCATCGCCATAAGAGAATAAATAATACTCATTTAGACGGCGGGCCGTATCCATCATTTCCGGTGTAAACCAAGGTTCGCTATCTAATACTTGCACAATATTTCGTAAAGTGAACTCTGGTGGCTCAACTAACTCGTCGTAACCAATAAGAATGCCTTCTTCACGACTATGTCCTAAAGGAATGAGTACGCGCGTACCAGGTAAGACATTACCAAACTTTTCAGGCATTAAATAGCTCAAAGGTTTATGAAGTTGTTTGGCCGGTCTGTTAATTATAACTTGTGCTACGCGCATACATTTTTTCCTTTCGTTTATTATAAAAGGTCTCAGTAGAAATTCTACCAAGACCTTTTGTATTATAAGCCAGCTTCTTCTTTTAGAATTTGTGCTTTATCTGTACGTTCCCAAGGTAAATCCACATCAGTTCTACCAAAGTGACCATACGCTGCAGTTTTGCGATAATGAGGCTTTAACAAATCAAGCATTTCAATGATTCCTGCTGGACGAAGGTCGAAATGTTTTTTAACAAGCTCTTGAATTTTTGTTTCCTCTATGCGACCTGTACCAAAAGTATCAACTAAAATAGATACAGGATGAGCAACCCCAATTGCATAAGCAACTTGCACTTCACATTTATCAGCAAGACCTGCTGCTACAACATTTTTAGCTACATAACGCGCTGCGTATGCTGCAGAACGGTCCACCTTAGATGGATCCTTACCAGAAAATGCACCGCCACCATGACGGGCCATACCACCGTATGTATCTACAATAATTTTACGGCCAGTTAAACCAGCATCTCCATGAGGTCCTCCAATTACGAAACGACCAGTTGGATTGATGAAGTATTTAGTATTTTCATCAACGAATTCAGCAGGCAACGCTGCGTCAATTACATAACGCTTCAAATCGGCTTTAATTTGTTCTTGGGTAACTTCAGGGCTATGTTGCGTAGAAATAACAATTGTATCAATGCGCTTAGGTTTACCATCAACATATTCTACAGTAACTTGAGTCTTACCGTCTGGACGTAAGTAAGTTAAGGTCCCATCCTTACGAACTTCTGTAAGTCGACGAGATAAACGATGTGCCAAGGAAATTGGCAAAGGCATGAGTTCAGGTGTTTCATTAGATGCATAGCCAAACATCATACCTTGGTCACCAGCACCGATTTTATCAAGCACTTCACCATTGCCATCTTTTGATTCAAGTGCTTCATCAACACCCATGGCGATATCCGCAGATTGTTCATCGATGGATACAAGTACACCACAAGTATCACAATCAAAACCAAATTTTGCACGAGTATAACCAATTTCACGAATTGTATCACGTACGATGCGAGGAATATCTACATATGTGTGAGTAGAAATTTCACCTACTACATGAACTAAACCAGTAGTAACTAAAGTTTCACAAGCCACACGAGCAGTTGGATCCTTTTCAATAATCGCATCCAAAACAGCATCAGAAATTTGGTCAGCTATTTTATCTGGATGGCCTTCAGTAACAGATTCAGAAGTAAAAAACATATGTTTTTCAGCCATTTTATCCTCCTAATACGAAAAAAAGTCTCTCATGCACTCATGAGAGACCCTCCCATCTAACGACATTTGTCATAGGAATTAGCACCTTTTCCGCTTGGAATGGTTGCTGTAGCTTCACAGGGCCTATCCCTCCACTACTCTTGATGAGTTACAGAAATATTATAGTGTATTTACAGTGAGAAAGCAAGTCATTATTATACCTCTCTTGCCTCTTTTAAAGCTAAATCATGTTCAGCCTTATGAAGGGCACTTTCAAACTGACGATACATATGATGACGGCCCAGAATATCCAAGAAATTAGATTTATACATCTCTCTACGTATATCGTAACTCACATCACTAAGCAAAACTTCTATGCCTCTTTTTTGAAGTTCTTCAATAATACCTCGTATAATACGTAAACCCGTTAAATCTACAAATGGTACTTTTACAAAACGAATGATTAAATATTTAGGATCTTTATGTATAGAGTTTAACGCTCTATCAAATGCACTTATAGCACCAAAGAATAATGGGCCTTCTACAGTGTATACCATTATTTCTGGATGGATTGTAATCTCATGCCTAATCTGTGCTGATAATTCGGCACTACTTGCTTCATGCACATCAATTGTATTAACCATTTTGCGCATAAACTGCAACACTGCAAGTACTACACCTACATTTACAGCTACTACTAAATCCGTAAAAATAGTCAGGAAAAAGGTAAGCAATAATATTATTTGATCTGGACGAGGTGCGAGAATAAGCATTCGTATAAAACGTGGTACATCACTCATATTGTAGGCTACTACAAATAATATGGCTGCCATAGATGCCAACGGAATATACACTGCATATGGGGCTAAAAATAAAAGAATGGCACCTAATGTAATGGCATGAACAATACCTGCCACCGGAGAATTACCACCTTGACGAATATTTGTAGCAGTTCGCGCAATAGCACCGGTTGATGCAATTCCACCAAACAATGGCGCAAATATATTAGCTAATCCTTGTCCAAATAATTCAGTATTAGATTCATGCTTGGTGCCACTCATACCATCAGCAACAACTGCAGACAATAAGGATTCAATAGCGCCTAGCATGGCAATTGTAAAAGCCGGCCCGATTAAAGATAAGATTTTATCAAAGCTCAATTTTGGTATAGAAAATTCTGGCAAACCTTGAGGTATACCACCAAATGCACTACCAATGGTTAAAACCGTAGGAAATTGGTAGATAGCTTGAATAACCGTAGCAACAATCATAGCTACAATGGGAGCTGGAACTTTATTAATATATGGGATTTTAGGTAAAACTAACAGTAGACTTAAGCTTAAGAGCGCAATCCCCAATGTAGGTAAGTCAGAGTATGGTAAGGACTGAATCATAGCCCATAATTTTTCATGGAAATGAGCCATATAAGGCAACGGTGGAAATCCAAAGAAATATGGCCATTGCCCTACCCAAATTGTAACACCAATACCTGCTGTAAAACCCATAATAACAGGTGTGGGTATAAACCGAATGACTGTCCCTAACTTTGCAACGCTCATTAAAACCAGAATAATCCCTGCCATCATGGTCGCAATTTGTAAACCTTCAAAGCCATAATTGACAACGATACTGCTCAATAGAACGATAAATGCCCCTGTAGGGCCCGCAATCTGAACAGGGGAGCCACCAAACAAGGATACAAATATACCTGCAATGATTGCCGTATAAATGCCCGCTTGCGGTGTAACTCCACTAGCAATAGCAAAGGCCATTGCTAAAGGCAGAGCCACTACCCCTACGACCAATCCAGCAATAATATTGTTACTCCATTTTCCTTTTCCTAATGAGCCGTCTAAATATGCTTTTTGTATAGCAAACATGTAAGAAAAACACACCCTTCTTAAAACAACACACACAAGAATTAATTTATGTCAGCTTTGTTTGCTACTAAATCAATAACTTCTCTAAGGATATGTCGAGCAAGTTCAGATTTTTTCATATTAGGCATTTCTTTAGGCTCTTTATCGGGATATAAAAAATAGCCTTCATTCGTATCTACATTAAAACCTGCATTCGATTTGCTTACATCATTGGCCACAAGCATATCTAGATTTTTTCTAGCCACTTTATCCTGACCATACTTGATTACATGTTCTGTTTCTGCCGCAAAACCAACAAGAATTTGATGATTTTTTTTAGAGCCCAACCCTTGTAGAATATCTGGATTTTTTACAAGTTCTATGGTCATAGACTCCATTTTCTTTATTTTTTGCTCTGCTTTATGAAGGACTCTAAAATCAGAAACAGCGGCAGCCATAATAA